>JADLFD010000133.1 GCA_020845805.1 Verrucomicrobiales bacterium
CGCTGGAGAGTGCCGCCCTGTCCGAGGCGCGCACGTTCGGTGTTCGGATGCTGGGTCCCAATTCGCTGGGGGTGATGGTGCCCTCGCTGAAGTTGAATGCCACGTTCGCCCCGACGCTGGCCAAGCCAGGTTCGGTGGCCTTCCTCAGCCAAAGCGGGGCGCTTTGCGCCTCGGTTCTGGACTGGAGTCATCGCGAGCACCTCGGCTTCAGCGGATTCGTCTCCGTGGGCTCCATGGTCGATGTGGGGTGGGGCGACCTGATCTACCATTTCGGCGACGATACCCACACCCGCGTCATCGTGCTCTACATGGAGACGGTGGGTGACGCGCGCCGCTTCCTTTCCGCCGCCCGCGAGGTGGCGCTGTCCAAGCCGGTCATCGTGATGAAGGTGGGGCGCACGGATGCCGCCGCCCAGGCCGCCGCCTCGCATACTGGCGCGCTGTCGGATAACGACGAAGTCCTCGATGCCGCGTTTCGTCGCGTGGGGGTGCTGCGCGTGTCGAGTCTGTCCGAGTTGTTCGACATGGCGGAGGCATTGGGAAAACAACCGCGTCCGGCCGGCCCGCGGCTGGCCATCGTCACCAATGCCGGAGGCCCTGGCGCCATCGCCGCCGACGTTCTCCTTTCCGCGGGCGGTGAAATGGCGGCGCTCTCGCCGGAAACGGTGCTGGGCCTGGAGAAGGTGCTGCCGCCGCATTGGTCACGCGGCAATCCAGTGGACATTCTGGGCGCGGCGACGCCCGAGGTGTTTTCGAGCGCGGTCTCCGCGGTGGCCGCGGATCCGGCCAATGATGGGGTGCTGGTCATCCTGACCCCCCAGGCGGGCACGGATGCCGTCCAGACGGCGCATGCCCTCACCACCTCCGTACAGCATGCCACCAAGCCGATCCTGGCCAGCTGGATGGGCGGCGGCGCGGTGGAGGAGGGGAGGCGGATCCTGAACGAAGCCGGCTTCGCCACGGCGGACTTCCCCGATGCAGCGGCGTCGGTCTTCTGCCACATGTGGCGCCACAGCTACCAGTTGCGTGCGCTGTACGAAACGCCGGCGCAGGTCGTGGAGGTCGGGGCGCGCGAACGCCAGCGGGCGCGGACCTTGGAGATCATCCGGCGGGTGCGCGAGGCGGACCGCTCGCTGCTCTCCGAGGTCGAATCCAAGGAGTTGTTGGGCGCCTACGGCATCCCGGTGGTGCCGACCCGCGTGGCGTTGAGCGAAAACGACGCCGTTCGACTGGCCAACGAGATTGGTTTCCCGGTGGTGGTGAAGCTGCATTCGCTCACGCTCACCCACAAATCCGAGGTCGGCGGGGTCCATCTCAACCTGGGAAATCCCATCGCCGTGCGCGAGGCCTGGCGTTCGATTGAGACGCACGTGGCCGAGCGTGCGCACCCGGACGATTTCGTGGGGGTCACGGTGCAGCCGATGATCCTGCACAGCGGTTTTGAAGTGATTCTAGGCAGCCACACCGACCTGCAGTTCGGGCCGGTGTTGCTCTTTGGCAGTGGCGGGCGGATGGCGGAAGTCTTCCGGGATCGCGCGCTGGGCTTGCCCCCGCTGACCGCGACGCTCGCGCTGCGGCTGATGGAACAGACCAAGGTGCACGCGGCGTTGCGCGGTCATCGCGGCCGCCCCCAGGTGGACCTCGAGGCGCTCGAGGCGTTGCTCGTCCGGTTCAGTTACCTGGTGTTGGAGCATCCCGAGATCGCCGAGATCGACGTCAACCCGCTGATCGTGGCCCAGGAGACGCTGGTCGCCGTGGATGCCCGGGTGGTGCTGCATCCGCCCCACGTGGATCCGGCGAGCCTGCCGCGGCCCGCGATCCGGCCCTACCCGAACCAGTACACTACACGGCGGAAGCTCAAGGACGGGGCCGAGGTGTTGCTGCGTCCGATTCATCCTGAGGACGAGCCCACCATCGTCGAATTTCACAAGACCTTGTCTGATCGCAGTGTCTACAACCGCTATTTCGCGCCCCTGAAACTCAGCGAGCGCATTGCGCACGAGCGTCTGGTCCGGGTCTGCTTCAGTGACTACGACCGCGAGATCCCCATCGTGGCGGAACTTCGCCAGGGCGCCGGCGCCAAGCCGGTGATCGTCGGCATCGGCCGGCTCAGCAAGGAGCACCAGGAGAGCACCGGCGAGTTTGCCCTGGTGATCTCCGATTCCTGGCAGGGCCGCGGGCTCGGCCACCAACTCCTGGATTTTGTGATCCACGTCGCGCGCGAGGAAAAGCTCACGCGACTGGTCGGAACCATTTTGGTCGGTAATCGCGAGATGCAGCATGTCTGCCGCAAACTCGGTTTCTCCCTGCGCCATGAGCAGGGGGACAGCGAGTGCATCGCCGAACTTCCTCTGACTCCTCCCTCCATTTCCCCATGACATCATCCACGTTCTACACCCTCGATGGCAACGAGGCCGTCGCACGCATCGCCTACAAGCTGAGCGAGGTCATCGCCATCTATCCCATTACCCCCTCGTCGCCAATGGGAGAATGGGCCGATGCCTGGGCCGCCACCGGCTCACCCAATCTCTGGGGAACCATCCCCGCCGTCGTGGAACTGCAATCCGAGGGCGGTGCCGCCGGCACCATCCACGGCGCGCTCCAAACCGGTTCCCTGGCCACCACCTTCACGGCCTCGCAGGGACTCCTGCTCATGCTGCCCAACATGTACAAGATCGCGGGCGAGCTGACCCCCGCGGTTTTCCACATCGCGGCGCGCTCCCTGGCGGCCCAGGGGCTCTCCATCTTCGGCGATCACAGCGACGTCATGGCCGCACGGTCCACCGGCTGGGCCATGCTCTGCTCCAACTCGGTGCAGGAGGCGCACGACCTCGCCCTCATCTCGCACGCCGCCACCCTGGAGGCGCGGATCCCGTTCCTGCACTTCTTCGATGGTTTCCGTACCTCGCACGAAGTGGCCAAGATCGCCGTGCTCGGCGACGAGGTGCTCTCGGGCATGATCTCGATGGATCGTATCCGCGAGCACCACGAGCGAGGATTGTCACCCGACCGCCCGGTCGTGCGTGGCACGGCGCAGAATCCGGACGTCTACTTTCAGGCACGGGAGACAGTCAACCCGTTCTATGCGCGATGCCCCGCCCTCGTGCAGCAGGCCATGGACCGGTTCGCCGCGCTGACCGGGCGTCAGTATCGTCTCTTCGATTACGTCGGGGCCCCCGATGCCGATCGCGTCATGATCCTCATGGGCTCCGGGTGCGGCGCGGCCGAGGAAACCGTCGAAGCCCTGCGCGCTCGGGGCGAGAAGGTGGGCATCCTCAAGGTGCGCCTTTACCGGCCCTTCGATGCCGCCGCGCTGGTGGCTGCACTCCCGTCCACCGTCCGCAGCCTCGCGGTGCTGGATCGGACCAAGGAACCCGGCGCCTCGGGGGATCCGCTGCATCTCGATGTGGTGCACGCGCTCTTCGAGTCGGCCGCCGCCGGCCACCCGGTACCCCGCGTGATCGCCGGCCGGTACGGGCTGTCCTCCAAGGAGTTCACGCCTGCCATGGCCAAGGCGGTCTTCGACGAACTCGCCCGGCCGCAACCGAAGCGCGCGTTCACCGTAGGCATCACTGACGATGTGGGTGGGCTCAGCCTCCCGGTGGACGAATCGTTCAGCACCGAATCCGACCAGGTGCGCCGCGCCGTGTTCTTCGGTCTCGGGGCCGACGGCACGGTGGGAGCCAACAAGGAGAGCATCAAGATCATCGGCGAGAACACCGATCAATTCGCACAGGCGTACTTCGTCTACGACTCGAAGAAGTCCGGGGCCATCACCATCTCGCACCTCCGGTTCGGCCCGCACGAGATCCAGTCCACCTATCTGATCAGCCAGGCCCAGTTCGTGGCCTGTCACCAGCCAGTCTTTCTCGATCGCTATGACATCGCGGGACCGTTGGCGCCCGGAGGTTCGCTGCTCCTGAATGTGCCCTGGCCGGCAGAGCAGGTCTGGGATCAGCTGCCCGCCGGGTTGCAGGGGGCGCTGATCGCCAAGCGCGCGCGGCTCTTCGTGATCAACGCCACCGAGGTGGCGCGCAACGCCGGCATGGGCGGCCGCATCAATACCATCATGCAGACCTGCTTCTTCGCTCTCTCCGGCGTGCTGCCCCGGGACGAGGCGATCGAGGCGATCAAGGGGTCGATCCGCAAGGCCTATGGCAAGAAGGGCGATGAAATCGTGCAGATGAATCTGCGCGCGGTGGACTCCACCGTCGCGCACATGCACGAGGTGCCACTCGGTGCCACGGTCACCAGCCGCGTGCAGTTGCGCCCGCCCGTGCCCGCCGCCGCCCCGGCCTTCGTGCGCCAGGTGCTCGGGCCGATGATCGCAGGTCGCGGGGATTCCTTGCCGGTCAGCGCCATGCCCGTCGATGGCACGTTCCCGACCGGCACCGCGCGCTGGGAGAAACGCAATCTCGCGCTCGAAGTTCCGGTCTGGGATCCCTCGGTCTGCATCCAGTGCGGCAAGTGCGTGTTCGTCTGCCCGCATTCCGTCATCCGCAGCAAGGTCTACGAGCCGGCCAAGCTGGAGGGGGCACCCGGCTCGTTCAAGTCCGTGAACTCCCGCATCCCCGCCTGGAAGGGGTTGAAGTACACCATCCAGGTCGCGCCCGAGGACTGCACCGGATGCGCGCTCTGCGTGGACATCTGCCCCGCCAAGAACAAGAGCGAGGCGCGCCTGAAGGCGATCAACATGAGCCCGCAACCGCCGATCCGGGAGGCGGAGAATCAGAACTGGGACTTCTTCCTCGGACTGCCCGAACTGGACCGCCGCAAGCTGAGCGCCGCCACGGTGCGCGAGATGCAGGTGGCCGAGCCGTTGTTCGAGTTCTCCGGCGCCTGCTCCGGCTGTGGCGAAACGCCCTACCTGAAGCTCCTCACCCAGTTGTTTGGCGACCGGCTCGTGATCGCCAACGCCACGGGCTGTTCCTCGATCTACGGCGGCAATCTCCCCACTACGCCGTATTCCGCCAACGCGCAGGGGCGCGGTCCGGCCTGGTGCAATTCCCTCTTCGAGGACAACGCCGAATTCGGACTCGGCTTCCGCGTCTCGATCGACAAGCAGCGCGAGTTCGCCCGCGAACTGCTGCAATCCCTCGCGCCGCGTGTCGGGGACGGCCTGGCGCGCCGACTGCTGGCCAACGCGCAGTCCGATGAATCCGACATCTACACCCAGCGGGAGGATGTCGCGGATCTGAAGACCCGCCTCGCCTTGCTCGACCTCCCGGAGGCCAAGCGTCTGCTGACGATGGCCGACATGCTCGTCCGCAAGAGCGTCTGGATCGTGGGCGGCGACGGCTGGGCCTATGACATCGGGTTCGGCGGTCTCGATCACGTCCTCGCCAGCGGGCGCAACGTGAAGATCCTCGTGCTCGACACCGAGGTCTACTCCAACACCGGCGGCCAGATGTCGAAATCCACTCCCCGTGGCGCCGTGGCCAAGTTCGCCGCGGGCGGAAAGCCGATGGGGAAGAAGGATTTGGGCCTCATCGCCATGCAGTACGGGCATGTGTACGTCGCCTCCGTGGCCATGGGCGGCAAGGATGAGCACACTCTTAAGGCGTTCATGGAGGCGGAGGCGTACGACGGTCCCGCCCTGATCATCGCCTACAGCCATTGCATCGCCCATGGCATCGACATGGCCGGGGGGCTGCGCAACCAGAAGGCCGCCGTCCAAAGCGGCCACTGGCTGATGTACCGCTACCACCCCGACCGCGTCGCGGAAGGCAAGAACCCGCTGCAGGTCGATTCGGCACCGCCCCACATCCCCATCGCGGACTTCATGCGCTCCGAGAACCGCTTCCGCATGCTGTCCAAGAGCCATCCCGACGCCGCCCGGCAGTCCGTCAAACAGGCCCAGGCGGATGTGCGCACGCGCTTCGCACTCTATCAGCACATGGCCGGACGCGAGTTCGTTCCCGCGGACACGGCGGCTCCCGACACGGCGGCGTCCCCGTCCACCAACGAGGCGGGCGCCGACTAGATGTTCCCCTGACCGGAGCGCCTTGCGGCGCTCCGGTCGTGGTCACTCCCAAACTCCTCCCTTTCGCCTATGGACCTCGCCACCACTTATCTCGGCCTCAAGCTGAAATCGCCGCTCGTTCCCAGTGCCTCGCCGCTCTCCGAGGATCTCGACAACATCAAACGCATGGAGGACGCCGGGGCGTCCGCCGTCGTGTTGTATTCGATCTTCGAGGAGCAGATCCGGCTCGAGCGCCTTGAACTTCACGACAAACTCCTGCAGGGCACCGAGAGTTACCCGGAAGCGCTCAGTTATTTTCCTGATCCCGCGGAGTTGTTCGTCGGCGTGGAGGACTATCTCAAGCACATCGAACGCGCCAAGCAGGCCACCTCCATTCCCATCATCGGCAGCATCAACGGGTCGACCCTCGGGGGGTGGACCGGCTTTGCACGCCAGATCGAGGAGGCGGGGGCCGACGCCCTCGAACTCAATCTGTACAGCATCCCCACCAGCCTCGATCAGTCCGGGGCCGAACTCGAACGGCAGTACCTCGACGTGGTCAAGGCCGTGAAGGCCGCCGTCAGCATCCCGGTCGCCGTGAAGCTGAGCCCGTTCTTCACCAATTTCGCCAACATGGCCAAGCAGCTCGATGACGTGGGCATCTCCGGGTTGGTGTTGTTCAACCGCTTCTACCAGCCCGACATCGACCTCGAATCGCTCGAAGTACAGCCGAACGTGATGTACTCGACGCCCATGGCCATGCGGCTGCCCATGCGTTGGATCGCCATCCTCTACGAACGCATTGGCGCCGATCTCGCCGCCACCAGCGGTGTGCATCGCGGGACCGACGCCATCAAGATGATCATGGCCGGCGCCAGCGTCACCATGGTCTGCTCCTCGCTCCTGCGCCATGGCATCAAACATCTGCGCGTCATCGAGCAGGAGTTGTGCGATTGGATGACCGAACACGAGTACGGCTCCATCGAGCAGATGAAAGGGTGCTTGAGCCAGAAGTACTGCGCCGATCCCGGCGCCTTCGAGCGCGCCCAGTACATCCGCGCCGTGGGCGTGCATACGCTGCGGCCCTGATTTTTCCTGCCGGCTCCGGCGTGCGCCGCGGTGACGGGTGTGTTAGTCTGCCCGCCACATGCACCGACTCGTGCGTCTCGCTGCCTGGGCGCTGGCTTGCTCCCTGGTCGCCACACCCGCTGCCACCGCGGCAGCGTCGTTTGCGATCTCGGAGTTCCTCGCCTCGAACTCCAGTTCCGTCACCGATGACAACGGGGATCGGGAGGACTGGATCGAGCTCCGCAATACCACGGCGCAGGTTCAGTCGCTCGGCGGCTGGACGCTCACCGACGACGCGCTCACGCCGGCCAAGTGGACCTGCCCGGCCACCAACATCCCCCCCGGCGGATTCCTCCTGATCTTCGCCTCCGGGAAGGATCGCGCCCGCGCCGGGGCGGTGTTGCATACCAACTTCCGCCTCAGCGATGCCGGGGAGTACCTCGGCCTTTTCCCGCCCGGGACCGAAACCGCCGCTACCGAGTTCGCCCCCGAGTTTCCCCCCCAGGAGGCGAATGTCTCGTTCGGTCGTAACGCGGACGGCGAACTGCGCTTCTTCAATCCGCCCACGCCGGGTGCCGCCAACGGCGTCGGCTTCGCCTCCCGCGTCGCGGACACCCGATTCAACGTGGATCGCGGGTTCCACGACGCCCCGTTCGATCTTGTCCTCTCCACTGAGACGCCGGGCGCGGAGATCCGGTACTCCACCAATGGCACCGCTCCGACCGCCACCTCCGGACTGGTGTATTCCGCGCCCCTTCGCATCGCCGGCACCACCCACGTCCGCGCCGCCGCGTTTCGCGCCGGCTGGCTTCCGTCCAACGTCGATACCCACACCTACCTGTTCGCCAAGGACATCCCCACACAATCGGCCAACGGCTCCCCACCCCCCGGTTGGCCCTCGTCCTGGGGCTCCAACACGCGTGACTACGGAATGGATCCGGACGTCGTGAACGATCCGCGCTACCGCAACACCCTCGTCGATGACTTGAAGAGTCTGCCCTCGTTCTGCGTCACCGTGCATCTCCCCGACCTGTTCGAACCCTCGCGGGGCATCTACGCGAACCCGGGACAGGACGGACGCGCCTGGGAACGGCCCATGTCGCTCGAACTCGTCTACCCGGACGGCCGGGACGGGTTCCAGATCGACGGAGGCATCCGCATCCGCGGCGGATTCAGTCGCAGCACCGACAACCCCAAGCACGCCTTCCGGTTCTTCTTCCGCCAGGAGTACGGCGCGGGCCGGCTGCGGTTTCCGCTGTTCGGCGACGGCGGCACGGACGACTTCGACGGGTTCGATCTGCGCACGTTCCAGAATTATTCCTGGAGCTTTCAGGGCGATTCCCGAGGGACGTTCATGCGCGATCAGTTCAACCGCGATGCCCAGCTGGCCATGGGCAGCCAGGGCGAGCGCGGGGATTACTATCACCTCTACATCAACGGGCAGTACTGGGGCGTCTACAACACCTGCGAACGGCCGGAAGCCAGCTACGGCGCCACCTACTTCGGCGGGAATGCCGAGGACTACGACGTCATCAAGGTCGAGGCCGGTCCGTACACGATCAACGCCACCGACGGCACCATGGCGGGCTGGACCGAGCTCTACAACCTGGTCCGGTCGGGGATGGACGACACCAAGTACCGGCGGTTGCTCGGACTCAATCCCGATGGCACCCGCAACCCGGCCTACCCGGTCTACATCGACCCGGTCAACCTGATCGACTACATGCTGGTGATCCTCTATGGCGGCAACCTCGATGCGCCCATCTCCAACTTCCTCGGGAACACCAGCCCGAACAACTTCTTCGGCATGTGGAATCGCGTGACCCGGGATCGCGGCTTCCAATTCTTCGTTCACGATGCCGAGCACACGCTCCTCGACGTGAACAGCGATCGCACCGGGCCGTTCCCCGCGGGCAACGATTCCGTCACCAAGAGCAATCCCCAGTGGCTTTGGCAGCGCCTGCTCGCGGCGCCGGAATTCAAGATCCTCGCGGGCGATCGGGTGCACCGGCATCTCCAGAACGGCGGGGTGCTCACCCCGGAACGCGCGCGCGAACTCTACCAGCGTCGGCGCACTCAAATTGACCGCGCGGTGGTCGCCGAGTCGGCGCGCTGGGGCGATAGCAAACGCGCCGCCGATCCCTTCACCCGCGATGATGACTGGATCCCGGCGGTGGCGGGGAACCTGGACTTCATCAACCGACGCGCCGCGATCCTGCTCGCCCAACTGCGAGCCGACGGCGTGTATCCCGCCCTGGCGGCTCCGCAGTTCAATCAGCACGGGGGCGTGGTCAATCCCGGCTTCGGTCTGCTCATGGCGGGCTCCGGCAAACCGGTCTACTTCACGCTGGATGGTTCAGATCCGCGGGCTCCTGGAGGCGCCATCGCCGCCGCGGCGCGGATTTACGCGCAGCCGCTGTCGCTGACTGAGTCACTCTCCGTCAAGGCGCGCACCTATGACAATGGCACCTGGAGCGCCCTCGCCGATGCCGAATTCACTCTGGCGCAGACCTACACCGAGCTGTTCGTCACCGAGATCCACTACCACCCGCAGGGCACCGCCGACCGGGATGGCGACGATTTCGAGTTCATCGAGTTGAAGAATGTCGGCCGCCAGACGCTCGACCTCAGCGGGGTGCAGTTCACCAACGGGCTAAGCTATCGCTTCCCCAACGGCACACGACTCGCCCCCGGAGCCTTCGCCGTCCTGGTCCGCGACCCCGTCGCCTTCGCTTCGCGGTATCCCGGTCGAGCGGTGGCCGGAACGTTCCAGGGTCGGCTGTCCAACTCCGGGGAACGTGTCACGCTCGTCCATGCCTCGGGCGCCCCGCTCTTCGAGGTCACTTACGATACACGCCCACCCTGGCCGCAGGCCGCGGACGGCCAGGGATTCAGCCTGGTGCCCGTGCAGCCTTCCACCAATGCCGACCCCAACAGCCCGGCCAGTTGGCGTGCGAGTTCCGCTGTCGGCGGCTCCCCCGGAGCCGATGATACCGCCCCCAGCATCGCGCCCGTGGTGATCAACGAAGTGCTGGCCCATACCGATCCGCCGCTCGTGGATGGCGTGGAGTTGCACAATCCCCAGGACGTCCCGGCTGCCATCGGCGGTTGGTGGCTGTCGGATGACCGCTCGCGTCCGAACAAGTTCCGGATCCCCGCCGGGACGGTCATCCCGCCGCACGGGTTCATCTCCTTCAGCGAACTGAACTTCAACCGGCCCACCAACGCCCCAACCAGTTTCAACTTCAGCTCCCATGGGGACGAGGCCTGGGTGTTCAGTGCGGATGCCACCGGAGCGCTTACCGGGTACAGCGACGGGATCGCGTTCGATGCCAGCGCCAACGGCGTGAGCTTCGGACGGCACACCAACAGCGTCGGCAAGATCGGGTTCCCCCCCCAGCTGGCAACCTCCCTCGATCTTCCCAACACCGGTCCGCGCCTGGGCCCCGTCATCCTCAACGAACTGCACTATGATGCGAGCGCCGGCGGTGTGGAGTTTATCGAACTTCGAAACATCAGCCCGGATCCGGTGCCGTTGTTCGATCCTCTGGTGCCGACCAACACTTGGCGCGTGGAAGGGATTGGTTATGCCCTGCCCACCGGTCTTGTCCTTCCACCCGGCGGCCTGCTCGTCGTGGCCGCGACGGAGCCGGCACGCTTTCGCGCCGCTTACGGCCTCCCGGAGACGGTGCCCGTGGTGGGCCCCTTCGCTGGATCCCTTTCGGACTCGGGAGAGACGGTCACCCTGCAGCGGCCGGATTCCCCGGACCTGCTGCCGGACGGCACGATCTTGGTTCC
>JADLFD010000134.1 GCA_020845805.1 Verrucomicrobiales bacterium
AGCGGGCGAGTGAGCGCCGTCTCACGACGGCGGCTACGGAACGAAGAGTAGCCGCGGACGTGAGTCCGCGCGGAATGGTGGTGGCGACCGGGGTGAGCGAAAGCGGGGGAGTGAGCGCCGTCTCCACGACGGCGGCTACGGAACGAAGAGTAGCCGCGGACGTGAGTCCGCGCTGGATGGCGTGGCGAACGGGGTGAGCGGAAGCGGGCGAGTGAGCGCCGTCTCACGACGGCGGCTACGGGACGGAACGATGAAGTAGCCGCGGACGTGAGTCCGCGCCGAATGGCGTGGTGAACGGGGTGAACGGGAGCGGGGGAGAGCCGCCTGGACGACGGCGGCTACGGCGGCGAGTTCTCCGGAACGTGACAACTGGGCGATTGACGTGGCACGCGACGGGGTTCTGATGGAGGTGCTTGCAGCGAAGTCACATCTTTGGGCAGCGGCGTCGCGGCCTGGCGTTCACCCTCATCGAACTGTTGGTGGTGATCGCCATCATTGCGATTTTGGCCTCCATGCTATTGCCGGCGCTGTCGCAAGCGAAGGCGCGGGCGGTGCAGATCCAGTGTGTGAACAATCTCAAGCAACTTGGCTTGGCCACGCAGTTGTACGCGGGGGATCACGAGGAATGGTTCCCGCCGATCCAGGCGCAGCTTCCGGGCGGCGGGGAGTCCACCTGGCGCGCGCATCTTTACGGGTACGTGGGCAAGACGGCGCGCATCTATGATTGTCCGGCGGAAAAGGAGGAGGTTTACGCCAGTGCGCGGCCTTCGAAGATGCGGCCGGCGAACCCGTGGGTGTTGGGGCAGTTTGTGCGTGGGGAGATGGACATTCCCAGCGGGATCGGGGCGGTGAACGTGCATTGGACCTTTGGTGGTGCCCAGCCGCCGTTCGGGCGTCCGCAGGGCTACGAGAACAACGTGTGCCGCTCGGCGATGATCGAGGCGCCGTCCTTGCTGTTGTTGTTTGGAGACGGGCATGGGGATGTGTTTGGCGTGTGGCCGCAGGATCGATGGTGGATCTGGAAAGAAGTGGGAAATGCCAACAGCGCGGGGTTCAACCGCCTGGCGCAGGGTGACAAGGGTGCCGTGCGGCATGGTCGCAAGTCTGATTACGCGCGTGCCGATGGAAGCGCCGGCGTGCTCGATCCAGGTCGGATTCCCTGCGACACGAACGCTTGTTGGTGGTCCGCCAAGGCGGATCCGCACTGAGTTTCATCCAGAGGTCGTCATGGGTTCCCAGGGTTCCGCATCCCGTTTTCAGAAAGTCGTCGCCGCACTGGGCGTTCTGGTCCTGGCGTTGGGCGTATACCGGATCGCCACCGGATCGTGGCGCCAGCCGGCCGGGGAGCTGGGCTTTTTCTATGACGTGAGTGCCGCCCGCATCTTTTCGGGTCCGCGCACCGCGCCGCCGCCTATTCGCGGTGTGGACGGTCCTGACGAGGACGCTTTTCGCGCGGTGGTGGTGTCGACCTCGGGGCGGCCGGCGGATCGTTCGACGTGGAAGGTGGCCTATCTCGAGAAGTTTTCGCCCGAGTTAAAGGAACGCACGGCCACCGCGCAGCGCTCGGGCGAGTCCCTGGCGATGGGCCGGATGGAGGTTCAGGCCCACCGCTTTGTGCGGCGCCTCGACGAGACGACCTGGCATCCCATGTCGTCGGAGGAGGCGGAAGTCATCCTTTCTGAATGGACGAAGCTGGGCACCGAGGGTGCCGTGCCCGTCCTTTGCACTCCCTAACACACCTCAACGCGAGATCCTGATCCGCATTCACTCATGAAGACATCCCCTGCTTGGAACCTCCGGCGGCGCCTTGGCTGCGCCGCGTGGATGGCGTGTGCCGCCGCGTCGACGCTCCCGTTGGTGGCGGCGACCTCGATCCAGACCGATCACGATGCGTACTACCCGGGTGAGGACATCCTCATCTCATTCGCGGGCGGTCCGGGTGGGGCGAAGGACTGGATTGGGGTGTATCAGCCGGAACAGGAACCGGGCCCGGTGCCGTCGACCATCTGGCGGTACGTGGATGGCACGCAGACGGGCGCGGTCGGATTCCAGAACGGCACGGTGAGCTTCCCGGCTGGGCTCGCGTTGAGCGGGGACTGGGTGGCGTACTTTCTTCTGAATGACGGGTATACCGTGGTGGCCACCAATCAGTTCAAAGTGGTGGATCCGGGGTCACCCTTGGTGAGGGCGAGCCGCCGCACCTATACCGTGGGGGAGACCATCTCCATCTCCTTCACCAACGGTCCGGCCAACCCGAAGGACTGGTTGGGCATCTACAAGGAGGGCGAAGTGCCGGGCGGGCCGCAATCCACCCTGTGGGCGTACGTGGATGGCACGCAGAACGGGAATGTCGCGCACACGGACGGGACGGTGACTTTTGCGAGCGGATTGGCCGCGGCGGGGAACTACGTGGTGCATTTCCTGTTGAACGACGGCTACGACATCCTGGCCTCGGAGACGTTTCGGGTGGAGGCCGCCAGTGCGTCGGTGTTGCCGCGCATCGTTTCGGTGTCGCCGTCGGA
>JADLFD010000135.1 GCA_020845805.1 Verrucomicrobiales bacterium
ACGTGCTGTTGACCGTGCCGGCGGCGATGGTGCTGATGCATATGTACGGCTTCTACAGCCGTCCCCTCATCCCCTCCCGTCGCCAGACCCTCTTCTCCCTGTTCAAGGTCTGCACCGTGCTCACCATCGGGGTGATTATCCTCATGTTTTTGACGCGGGAAGTGCTCTCCCGCGCGGTGATCATCCTCTTCGGCATGTTCAGTCTCGGGCTGGTGCTGCTGAAGGAGGAGGTCGTCCGCTGGTGGATTCGCACGGGCTTGGAGAAGGGCCACTTCGAACGCCGTCTGATCCTGGTGGGAACCGAGGACGATACGGCGGCGTTGCGGGAACAGCTGTCGAAACCCGACCGGCACGGAATCCGCATCCTGGCGGAGCTCGACGTCAACGACACCTCGATCGATCGAATGGTGGAGATTCTGCATGAGCATTCGGCCAACGGGGTGGTCATGGCTGCTCGGCATACGTTCTTTGGACAGCTGGAGAAGGTGATTCATGCTTGCGAGCTGGAGGGCGTCGAGGTCTGGCTCCTGGCCGACTTCTTCAAAACCCAGATCTCGCGAACGACCGTCGATGACTTTTACGGCCGCCCGATGATGGTGTTCCGTTCCGCGCCGGAGTTGTCGTGGCAGGGCGTGGCCAAGCAGGTGATCGATGTGCTCGGCGCCCTGCTTCTGCTCACCCTCTTTGCTGTTCCGATGCTGCTGGCCGCCGTCGCGGTGCGCCTTACATCCCGGGGCCCGGTCATCTTCCGACAACAGCGCAGCGGGCTGAACGGACGTCCGTTCACGATGTACAAGTTTCGCACCATGGTCTCGGACGCTGAGCAGCGGAAGCAGGAGTTGGCCGCCTTCAACGAGATGAGCGGGCCGGTCTTCAAGGTGACGCACGATCCCCGCGTGACGACCGTCGGCCGGATGTTGCGGAAATTCAGCGTCGACGAGTTTCCCCAGCTCTTCAACGTGCTGCGCGGGGAGATGAGCCTCGTCGGACCGCGTCCGCTCCCGGTGGACGAGACGCGGCGCTTCGATGATTTTGCCCATCGCCGTCGCCTGAGTGTGCGGCCGGGTCTGACCTGTCTCTGGCAGATCAGCGGACGCAGCAACGTGCGGGATTTTCGGGAGTGGGTTCGGCTCGATCTCGAGTACATCGACAACTGGTCGCTCTGGCTCGACGTGAAAATCCTGCTGCGCACCATACCCATCGTCATCCTGGGCAGCGGGGCCAAATAATCCCCTATGGATCTCTTCGACCTCTACCAGCAGGGCAGCATCTACGAGGCGAAGGAACAGGCGGAAGCCGCGCAGAACCAGTCTGCCGAGATGGCCGCCAAGGTGCGCATCCTGCAGCGACGCACCGACTCGCTGGCGCTCGCCTGCCAGGCACTCTGGGAGCTCCTGCGGGAGCGAACGGAGCTCACCGATGCCGACCTCATCGCGCGCATGCAGAAAGTCGATTTGCGCGACGGCGCTGCCGACGGGCGCATGACTCCAGTTCCAGTGAAATGTCCGGCCTGCCAGCGGCTTTCCAACAGTCGACGTGAGGACTGCCTCTATTGCGGCGCCCGGCTCCCGGGAAGCCAGGTCCTTGAACGACTCTGACGCGGATGTTTCGACTCCCACGCAGCCTATGAAATCCCTGTTCTCCCTCGCCTTGTCTGCCCTGGGTGTCTCCGGGCTCGCGTTCGGGACGCGGGCCGCCGAGGTCCGACTCAACGGCCATGCCTTCACCGTTCCCGATGGCTTCGTCGTCGAGCGGGTGCCGGGGACGGAAGTTGTGCCCCGCCCCGTAAGCGCGAGTTTCGACGATCGCGGTGCGCTGTATGTGACGGATTCGGCCGGGCTCAATCTCCCGCCCGCGGAACAGCTGAAGGACCCGAAGAATCGCCTCTTCAAGTTGGTGGACGCCGATGGGGACGGACGGTACGAGCGCTCGACGGTGTTCGCTGAAGGGGTGGTTTTCCCGCAAGGCTGTCTGTGGCACGGGAATTCCGTCTATGTGGCCGGGCCGCCCAGCATCTGGAAGTTCACCGACGCCGACGGCGACGGGGTCGCGGAGAAGCGCGAGGAGTGGTACCAGGGCAAGGTCCTGACCGGCTGCGCGAACGATGTGCATGGTCCGTACCTCGGACCCGAAGGGATGCTGTATTGGACCAAGGGAGCCTTCGAACGCCTTGACCTCAAGGATTACCGCGGGCGTCCGATCCAAGACCGCTGTGCCCATATCTTCCGCGCGCGACCCGATGGCTCGCACATGGAGGTGGTGATGTCGGGGGGCATGGATAACCCCGTGGAAGTCGCCTTCCTGCCGGATGGCGAGCCGATCGTCATCAGCACCTTCATCGACCTCAGCCAACCTGGGAGGCGCGATGGCCTGGCTCATGCGGTTTACGGGGGAGTTTTCGGGAAGATCAACGGGGTGTTGGACGAACCCATGGTCAAGCGCACCGGCGACCTGATGCCGACCATGACCCAGTACGGTCCAGCCGCGGCGTGCGCGCTCATGCGATACCAGGGGACCGGTTTGGGCGCAGGTTACGAGGACAACCTGTTCGGAACGCTGTTCAATTTGCGCAAGGTCACGCGCCACGTGGTCCGCGCGCAGGGCGCAAGCTATGCCACGCAGGACAGTGATTTTCTGGTCTCGGACCAGATGGACTTCCATCCCACGGACATCCTCCAGGACATCGATGGCTCGTTGCTCGTGGTGGATACGGGGGGCTGGTACAAGCTCTGTTGCCCGAGTTCCCAACTGGCCAAGGCGGATGTGCTGGGCGCGGTCTACCGGGTTCGCCGCTCGGAGGGCGGGCCAGGTTCCAGCCGGATCGCCGCCGGAGAGCGCGACATCCGGTATTCACGTCTCGTTGGCCCGCCCACGATGGATTCCCGGGACCCGGTGGTGCCACTCAAGACCAAGGCCCTCCAGGCCGACCCGAGTCAGGCTGCGGTCCTGCGCGACAGCCTGGTGAAGAAAGCGAGTGCGGCTTCGGCCGACGTCGAAGCGGCCCGCGTGGTTCGCGTGGCCGCGGAGGGACTCGGCCGCATGCAGGATCGCGCTTCGGTGCCTGCGTTGGTGGAGGCCATCGCGGCCGTGGCAGGTCGCGACCGGTTTCTCGAGCACAGCCTGGTTTATGCGCTCATTGAGATCGGCGATGCGACCGCCGTCCGCAGCCACCTTGGTTCCGGCAGTCCGTTTGTGCGTCGCGCTGCGCTGCTGGCGCTGGAGCAAATCGAAGGGGGAGGCGTGCCTTGGGCGGAGGTGCTCCCGGCACTTCGCGCGGAGCAACCGAGCCTCAAGGAGGCGGCGCAGTGGGTGGCCAAGCGTCACCCGGAGTGGAGCGGAGCGTTGACGGCACATTTCCGCACACGGCTGGTCAGCGAGGCGGTCGTGGCATCTGAAAAGGCCGATTGGGAGGGGTTGTTGCCGTTTCTGCTTCGCAGCGGAGAGGGCCGGGCTTTTCTGGCCGAGGCGGTTGCGCAACCCGGGTTTCGAAACGAAACGCGGGTGGCATCGTTGCGGGCCATGTCGGGCCTGGGTGGGAAGGAGATGCCCGCGGGGTGGTCGGCCGCACTGGTATCGGCGTTGGGCGCGTCGTCGGGCGCGGTGGTGGATGCCGCGCTCGAGGCAGTACGAGCGCTTCCGCTCCCGAAAGAGGGGGACCCTGCCATCACGGCTCAATTGCGTCGGGTGGCGACTTCGGCCACGCATGGGCTTGGCATACGCGTTAAGGCTTTGGCGACACTGCCCATCGGGGCTCCCGCCGGTGGGCCGGAATGGTCGGTCCTGAGGGAGATTCTCACGAATCCTGAGCGTGCCGCGACCGAGCGCGCCGGGGCGGCACTGGCCGTTTCACGAATGCGCTTTTCGCCGGAGCAACTGGGCGAGTTGGTGAGCGCAGTCGAGGCTGCGGGCCCCCTGGAGTTGCCCAAACTGTTGGCGGCTTATGCGCCTGCGGGGTCGGTCGAGTTGGGACACCATGTTTTGGAGGCGCTGCGGGAATCCAAAGCGCTGCGGGCCCTCCGATCCGAGGAGGTGCGTGCGATATTCGCTCAATACCCCGATGTCATCCGGCAGGGGATCGACGGATTGCTGGCCTCGATGCAGAGCGACACGTCGAAGGATCGTGAACGCTTGGACGCCTTGCTGGTGGAATTGAAGGCCATCGAGGGCAACGTGCGCCGTGGGCAGTCCGTCTTCAATGCCACCAAGTCGGCGTGCTCCACATGTCACCGGCTCGGATACCTCGGAGGCGACCTCGGACCTGACCTCACGGCTATCGGAACGATCCGCTCGGAGCGAGATCTTCTGGAGGCGCTGCTCTACCCAAGTGTCAGCCTGGTGCGCAGTTATGAGCCTTGGATCGCGGTGGATCGAAACGGGGACGAGTTCAGTGGTGTTCTTCGCCGGGATTCCCCCGACGAAATCGTGCTGGCACCTGGTCCCGGGGCGGAGGTGCGCATTGCGCGTGCCGATCTGAAGGAACTGAGGCCAGGCCAGTTGAGCATCATGCCGGCCGGTTTGGACGAGCAACTGACCCGGCAAGAGTTGGCTGACCTGATTGCCTTTCTCAAGAACACCAAATGGGGGGCGAACTGAGCGGCCGATGGTGACGGCAGGCGATGAACCTTCGGGATACGAAGTGGATCCGGGCGTGGAGGACTGGGTTCGACTCCGGAT
Source organism: Verrucomicrobiales bacterium (assembly GCA_020845805.1). GTDB lineage: Bacteria > Verrucomicrobiota > Verrucomicrobiia > Limisphaerales > CAIMTB01 > CAIMTB01. Next base: position 4,675 of record JADLFD010000135.1, read on the forward strand.
CCATGGATCGGCTGCCCGGCCGGTGGTGGTCTACTTACCTGGGTTGCATGGCGATTGGACATTGATTGGGGCGTTTCGGCATGCCCTTGGCGATTCCGTACGGTTCGTGGAGGTCGTTTACCCACGCACGCTGACATGGTCGCTTGGTGACTACGCCGACCGCCTTGAAGTGGCGTTGGGGGAGGCAGCGCTGGACCGGGGTTGGATCCTGGCCGAGTCGTTCGGTTCCCAGGTGGCGTGGGCTTTTTGCGGGAGCCCGAGACGTTTCGAGATTCAGGGGCTGGTTCTCGCCGGAGGTTTTGGAAGACATCCGACTCCGATCCTGGCCAGCTTCGCCAAGTGGGTGCTCGCCTCTTTCCCCAAGTTTTGGCTCCGGATCGCGCTCCAGGGGTATGCCGGGTTGTCTCGATGGCGGTTCCGTGCCGCACCCCAGGCACGGTCGGATTTGGAGGAGTTTATACGGCGGCGCACCCGAGCTGATCGCGAGGCCATGCTTCACCGGTTGCAGCTTATCGCCGAAAACGAGCCCAGCGCTTTGGCACAAAAAGTCCGTGTGCCGGTCCACTATCTGACGGGGTTTTGGGATCCCATCGTTCCGTGGCCCCTGGTGCGACGCTGGCTCCAATCCCGGTGCCCCGCATTTCGGGGGTGGCGGTGTGTGCTGCGCGGGGACCACAACGTCCTTTCGTCCTCCCCGAAGACGGCGGCCTCGATCGTGAGGCATTGGATTGGGGTGAATCCGGTCCCCTGATCCCGGGGGATGCATACGTGGCCGAGCGAAGGGGAGCAGACCCAGTGACCGGTGTGCGCTGGATGCCGCGCTCGCACCCTCCCCGCGCCCTGACCCCAAGGCCTGTCCCTGGCATCGGCGACCCATGGAGTCAGCGATCCCAAGGCCTGTCCCTGGCGTCGGAGCTGTCCGGCCTTCCTCCCCGTCGCTTGCTCGCACGCGCATCCTGCCCAACAATCCCTCGGCCATGAGCAAAATAGTCGGGATCGACCTCGGGACCACCAATTCACTCGTTGCGACTGTGGACTCGGGGATTCCCTACGTCATCGCGGATGCATCGGGACGACGACTAACCCCTTCGGTGGTCCACCTGGGTGCTGCAGGGCAACCTGTGGTGGGCTTCGAGGCGAATCGCGCTCGTGCTCTCCATCCGCGGGAAACCGTCTATTCGGTCAAGCGATTCATGGGGAGACGGGGGGCGGATATCCCGCGGGAGGATATGCTCGTCACTTACCCCGTGCAGGGCACCGGTGCCGGGCCGGTGACGATCCCCGTACGTGGGCGCGAGTGGACCCCTGAGGAGGTCTCGGCGGAGATTCTGCGGAAGCTCAAAACGGATGCGGAGACCGCGCTGGGCGTTGAGGTGACACGGGCTGTCATTACCGTCCCGGCGTATTTCAATGATGCACAGCGCCACGCAACCATACGCGCGGGAGAACTGGCCGGGCTCAAAGTCGAGCGAATCATCAACGAGCCGACCGCGGCTGCCTTGGCGTATGGCCTCAACAAGCTCCAAGACCAGTCGAAGATCGCGGTCTTTGACCTGGGAGGCGGCACCTTTGATCTGACGCTGCTGGAACTGAACCAGGGAGTCTTCCAGGTTCTATCCACCCATGGAAACACGAGGTTGGGTGGCGACGACCTCGACACCCGCCTGACCGAGTTCCTAGCCGTGAAAATACACGAGGCCGGGGGACCCGACCTCCGGCGGTTTGGGGCAGCGTTCCGCGGCGGCGAGGCCGAGGCGGCCCCGACTCCAGAGGACCTTCAGCGCATTGCTCGCGTGAGGGAGGCGGCTGAGAAATCTAAGATTTCGTTAAGTTTGGAGACGCTGACCGACGTTACGCTGCCCTTTCTGACTCCTCAGTTCAGCTTTCGTTACCAGCTCTCTAGATCCGAGTTGGAGGCACTGACTCGCGATATCCTTCTTCGCACCCGCACGCACTGTTTACAGGCGCTCGCTGACGCCAAGGTGGACGCGTCGCAACTGGATCAAGTGGTGTTGGTGGGAGGGCAAACCCGCATGCCGCTCGTGAGGGCGTTGGTGACGGAGTGGTTTGGTTGCCGGGAGTTCGAGGAGTCTCGGGGGGACGTGCGATTGGGCGAGGACTACCACCGGCCATCCGGGCCCTTGCTCAACACCGGAGTGAATCCGGACGAAGCGGTTGCTCTCGGAGCGGCAATACAGGCTGAGATTCTATCGGGGGGCATGACCAATCTGCTGTTGCTCGACGTCACCCCACTGTCGTTGGGCATCGAAACCTTCGGCGGATTGATGAATGTGATCATCCCCCGCAACTCGACCATCCCGGTCAAAGCGGGCGAGGTCTTTACCACCGCGGTAGACCGTCAGCGCTCCATGCTCATCCATGTGCTCCAGGGGGAGCGTGAGCGTGCTCGGGACAATTGGAGCCTTGGGCGGTTTGACCTGGATTTCGAGGAGGCACCCAAGGGCGTGCCGAGGGTGGGTGTGCAGTTCGAGATCGATGCCAATGGAATCCTCCATGTGCTGGCTCGAGATCTTAAGACCGGCCACCAGAGGATCGTGGATATGAAGTCGGCGGTGGACGTGAGTGACGCCGATGTCCAGAAGATGATCGAGGAGTCCGTAGAACATGCGTTCGACGACCTCAAGGCCCGTCAGTGGATCGAAGCCAAGGTGCGTGCAGGTGAGACTCTCGCTGCCACGCGCAAAGGGTTGGCGGAGCACGGTGCGGAACTCGACGAGGCGTACCGTCGGCGTGTCGAGACCGCCATGCAGGCGGTCGAGGCGGCACTGGAGACCGAGGAATCGCGGACACGGGTAGGTGATGCGGCCCGCTTGAAGGGAGCCAATCAAGGCCTCGACGAGGCCACGCTACAGTTGGCGGAGTTGATGATGGACCGCGCCATGGAAGAAATGCTGCGAAAGCAGGGGATGATCCAGTGAGGGGAGTGTTCGGGGCGAAGCCCAAGGTTCGCGGGCAGATTTTTTGAGTCTCGGATTTGAGGCGACACGACCAGGAAACCTCTTCGGGGTTTCCTGGTCCGTGGCCTTCGGACGGGTTAAGTGGGCTCCTCGACGGCAGGGACAGACCTTGGTGACGGAATGCCTTGCGCGCTGACAGCATACAGCAGGGACAGACCTTGGGGACGGAGTGCGCTGGTGTGCAATTCCTCTGATAGATCCAGCGCCTGTGTTCCGTTATCTGGGCGAGGTCCGGATCCGCTCTCCTTCCAGCACCAGAGCCAGGTCCGGGATTATCACGACATGAGACAGCCCCGACTTTGTGCCCCACGCGATTGGAGTGTGGCCTACTATCATTGCTTCTCTCGGATCGTTGATCGGAGGAGGGTGCTCGGTCCGGACGAGCGACGCCTGTTTGTTGCGCTGATGAGGGAGTATGAAGTGTTTTGCGGCGTCCAGATCCTCACCTTCTGTGTCATGTCCAACCATTTTCATCTTCTGGTCGGCGTGCCCTCCGCACCCTCGGCACAGCCTTCCACCGAAGAATTGTTGGCACGATTTGAGGTGCTCACGGGAAGATCTCCGTGCGAGTCGAATCGGCAGCAAATCGAAGCGTTTCGTCGTGGCGGGGACACAGCGTCGGAACAGCGATGGCGCGATCGGGTCTGTCGCAGACTTTGGAACATCAGCGAATTCATGAAGCTGGTAAAACAGCGCTTCTCTCAGATCTATAATCGTCGCCAAGCACGCCAGGGGACTCTCTGGGAATCTCGGTTCGGGAGCGTCCTGATCGAAGGTGCGGGGAGGGCGTTGACCGCGATCGCGGCCTATATCGATCTCAATCCCGTTCGCGGCGGCTTGGTAAGGGACCCCAAGGACTACCCCTGGAGCGGATATGGCGAGGCGGAGGCCGGTCAGGCGAAAGCGCGGGCTGGACTGGGTTGCGTCACCCAGGCGCTTTATCATGGCGAGGAGATGACCGAGGAGCGTTCGCTCGAACGATACCGCATGCACGTCTTCCG
>JADLFD010000136.1 GCA_020845805.1 Verrucomicrobiales bacterium
CCTGCAGTGCCGCGAGCGCGCCACTGCTGAAACCTTCATGGCTCGACTCCAGCTGCTCCAGGACATTGAGCCGCGATCGCAACTCGGCTTGTCGCCGGGTCAGTGTGTCCAACTCCTGCCCAGCCTCCTGCAACTGCTGGTGCAACTCCCGCAGGCGCGTCTGCCGCTCCTCCACCGTCCCGCGCTTGGCCATCACGCCGGCCTTTTCCGCCTCCACGTCCGCCTCGAACTGCGTGATCCGCTGCTCCAGGCGGATCCGCTCCTCCTCCAGTTGGATCTTTTCCGACGACAACTTCTCCAACCGCACTCCCTGCGCCTGCTTCTGGAGCTCGAGCGCGGTGTGCTCGTTGCGCAAACGGCTCATCGCCTGGGCGGAGGCGAAGGCCTCCGACTGCGCCTGGCGCAAAGCCACCTGGATCTGAACCATCTGCTGCTCGACGGCGGTAAGGGCCACCCGGCGTTCCTCCACCGTGGCGCGCAGTTCGCTGACGCGTTGCTCCGCCGCGGCAACGCGTTCCACCAGTGAGGCGTGCTCCTGCTCGGCGGCCAGCTTCCGCTCTTCGGCCTGCGCGATCTCGGCCAGCGCCCGCGCATTCTGCTGATCCAGCTCCCGCAATCGCTCCTCGTGGAAATGAATCCGGCTGTCTTCCCGATCGGACTGGCCACGCAACTCGGCGGCACGTTGCTGACCGCTGCTGATCTCGTGCTCCAAATCCGCCAACTGTTGCCGCAGTTGCAGCAACTCGTCCTCGGCGCGCAGCACCTCGGCCGAGGCATCTTCAAAACCCTGACGCGCCTCTTCCGCCGCCGTCTCACGCTCGCGGATCTCCGCGTTCCACACATCATACTGGTGCCGCGCCCACTGCGTCTCGAGGTGCTGAAGCTCGGCCAGCAGCTGCTTGTAACGACGCGCCTTCCCCGCCTGGCGCTGCAACGACCCGATCTGACGCTTCACCTCACGAACCAGGTCCGCCACCCGCAGCAGGTTCTGTTCGGTCTGCTCCAGCTTGCGCAACGCTTCGCGCTTCTGCGTCTTGAACCGCGTGATCCCCGCCGCCTCCTCAAACACCATGCGCCGATCTTCCGGCTTGCTGCTCAGCAGCTGGGTGATGTTGCCCTGGGCCATGATCGAATAACTCGTCTTGCCCATGCCCGTCCCCGCGAAGAGCTGCTGGATGTCCTTCAGCCGGCAGGGGGTCTTGTTGAGGAAATACTCGCTGCCGCCATCCCGGAACACCCGGCGCGTCAGGGTGACTTCGTTGAAGTCCACGGTCATCCCCGCCGCCCGGAGCTGGTCGACGTCCACGTCCCCAATGGTCAAGGACACCTCGGCCAAGCCCAGTTGCTTGCGGGAGTCGGTGCCATTGAAAATGACGTCCGCCATCTCCCCGCCACGAAGCGCCTTGGCCGATTGCTCGCCCAGGACCCAGCGGATCGCGTCCGCAACGTTGGATTTCCCACAGCCGTTCGGACCCACGATCGCCGTGATCCCGCGCTGGAAGTTCAAGGTGGTCTTGTCCGCGAAGGACTTGAACCCCAAGACCGTGAGATTCTTGAGATACATGACGGCATCAGACGGAACCGAAAAGGCCTCGGGGTGTCAAAGGCAAACCCGCTGCCGATTGGGGGGAGTTATTCACAGGCCACAAGATATGGGGCCCCAACCCCACCCGCCTTCTCCCTCACCCGACGCCTTTCCCACGTCTGCCGAACCCCTTCCCAGGCCGGCTTCCCGGCGCAAACCAGGCGCGCAGTTGACCCCCTCTCGCCCGCCTGCTGTGATGCGCTCATCCCCGAACCCGCTGGCAGGCACGCCCCCCCCGCCAGCCCATTGCCCCGCCACCCCCATGCCGCTCTCAGCAACACCACGCCACCGCCGACCGCACGACCGAGCCGCCTTCACGCTGATCGAATTGCTCGTGGTGATCGCGATCATCGCCATCCTGGCCAGCATGCTCCTGCCCGCCCTGAGCCGCGCCAAGACCCAGGCCCTGACCGCGCGTTGCCTCTCCAATCTGATGCAGGTGGGGATCGCCATGGGCATGTACACGTCGGACAACGCGGAGCGCTTCCCGTATTCGGGCCGGGCCTGGCCCCAGATGCCCTTCGTCGACCTCCTGCGCCTGTTCGACCCGTACATCTCCACCAACGGCCGCGCGTTCTACCTCTGCCCGGCCGACAAGGGCGTCGCGTGGAATATCGCCTGGACCCGGGTCAACGGGGGTTCATTAAGCCTGCGCACCAACGATCTGCCCTTCCCGTGCTCGTACTACTACTATCACCAGTTCTACAACGATGACACGACGTCCCCCAAGCTCACCCAACGCGTCACGGGCGAGGTCGGGTCCCCCACCAAGAAGGCCATCGTCGCCTGCTTCGCCGAACCAGAGTTCGGCAACCTGGGGGATCGGAATGTGGCCCATGGGAAGCTGGGATTCCCCATTCTCTTCGTGGATGGCCACACCGCCTTCACGCGCTACCGCCAACTGAAGTCCACCGCCCCGTACGGCGAATACAACCTGGACTGGACCATCGGTGGGTTGTCCAAAGGCGAGGACCTGAAGTAGCCGGGCACGGCCGCCACGCTCGCCCTCCCTGAGCCGCCCGCCCGATGGACAGAATTCGCGAACTACCTCACGATCGGGCGCATGAACTCCCCCGCGCGGCGATTCGCCGCCCTGCCCCTCGCGCTCGTCACCGTATCCCTCGC
>JADLFD010000137.1 GCA_020845805.1 Verrucomicrobiales bacterium
CACACCGGATCGCCCTGGCCCACCACATCAACCTGCGCCGGGTCGATGCGCGCCATGTCGGGATCTCCCTCGACGAGGCCACCACCGAGTCCGACGTCGCGTTGCTCCTTCGCATCCTCAACGCCGACCTGCCCCTCACCGAGGATCCCGCGACCCTGACGCCGAAATTTCCGGAACTGCCACAGCGCACCACGCTCTTCCTGCAGCATCCTGTCTTCCATCGTTACCGGAGTGAAACCGATCTCCAGCGCTACCTGCGCAAGCTGGAGTCCCGCGACCTTTCACTCTGCCACAGCATGATCCCGCTCGGGTCCTGCACCATGAAGCTGAACGCGGCTTCCGAGATGCTCCCGGTCACCTGGCCCGAGTTCTCCCGATTGCATCCCTTCGCGCCCGTCGAGCAAACTCTCGGCTACCAGCAGCTTTTCCGGGACCTCGAGGATTGGCTCGCGGAAATCACCGGGTTCCCCGGGGTTTCCCTCCAACCCAACGCCGGATCCCAAGGCGAATACGCCGGGCTCCTGGTCATCCGCGCCTGGCACCACTCCCGCGGCCAGGACCACCGCCAGATCTGCCTGATTCCGACCAGCGCGCACGGCACCAATCCCGCCAGCGCCGTCATGGCGGGCATGACCGTCGTCCCAGTCGCCTGCGACACCGCGGGCAACATCGACCTCGCCAGCCTGCGCGCGCGCCTCGCCGAGACGCGGGATCGCCTGGCTTGTCTCATGGTCACCTACCCCAGCACGCACGGGGTCTTCGAGGAGTCCATCCGCGAGATCTGCCAACTCGTGCACGAGGCGGGCGGACAGGTGTACATGGATGGTGCGAACATGAACGCGCAGGTCGGACTCACCAGCCCCGCCTGCATCGGCGCCGATGTCTGCCACCTGAACCTTCATAAGACCTTCTGCATCCCGCACGGCGGCGGCGGGCCGGGCGTGGGCCCGATCTGCGTGGCCGAACACCTCGTCGATTTCCTTCCCGGGCATCCGGTCGTGAACCTCGGCGGCGAAGCCCCCATCGGAGCCATCAGCGCCGCGCCTTGGGGAAGTGCCAGCATTCTTCCCATTCCCTGGATGTACATCGCCATGATGGGCGGCCCAGGCCTCACTCGCGCCACGCAGGCCGCGATCCTCAACGCCAACTACATCTCGCGCCGCCTCGAACACCACTTCCCCACCCTCTACAAAGGCGCTGGGGGTGTGGTCGCGCACGAGTGCATCCTCGACCTGCGCCATTTCAAAATCGTCACCGCCGAGGACGTGGCCAAACGACTCATGGATTATGGGTTCCACGCCCCCACCCTCAGCTGGCCCGTCGCCGGCACGCTCATGGTGGAGCCGACCGAATCCGAACCCAAAGCCGAACTCGACCGCTTCTGTGACGCGATGATCGCCATCCACGCGGAGATCATGGCCGTCGAAAACGGGCAGGCGGATCCCAAGAATAACCTGCTCAAACACGCGCCCCATACCGCGGATCAGGTGGCATCGGACACCTGGGACCGGCCGTACTCGCGCGAGCAGGCCGCCTTCCCGGTGCCGTCTCTGCGCGAATTCAAGTTCTGGCCCGCCGTCGCGCGCGTGGACAACGTGTTCGGCGACCGCAATCTCGTCTGCTCCTGCGCCGGCATGGAGAGCTACACCGCATGATCCGGCCGCCCGCATGCTGAACCACATCTGGCTGGCTCTCCTTCTGATCGGCGTGACCGTCGCGGCGGTCACCGGCCAGACGCGGGCCGCCGTCGACGGCGCCATCAAAGCTTCCGAGACCGCGGTCACGCTCGCCCTCGGACTGGTCGGGGTGATGACCCTCTGGCTCGGCATCATGCGCCTCGCCGAACGCTCAGGCCTGGTCCAACTCCTGGCCCGCACGTTGCGCCCAGTCCTGGCCCGACTCTTCCCCGAGGTCCCACCCGAACACCCCGCCATGGCGTCCATGATGCTGAACATCGCCGCCAACATGCTCGGGCTCACCAACGCGGCGACACCGTTCGGACTCCGCGCCATGCGCGATCTCGACCGACTCAACCCGCGACCCGGCACGGCGACCAACGCCATGTGCACCTTCCTCGCGATCAACACGGGCTCCGTCCAACTCATCCCCGCCTCGGCCATCGCTGTCCTCGCCGCGTCGAACTCCCTGAATCCCACCGCCATCGTGGGATCCACCCTGCTCGCCACGACCTGCTCCTCGGCCGTCGGCCTCCTTACCTGCAAACTCCTGGAACGCCTGCCGCGCTTCCGCCTGAGCCCGGCCGACGCGGCGCCCGACGGGACCGTCGCGCCCGCCGCCGTTCCCGATCCCGAGGAAACGCCTGGAGCTCCGCCTCCACCCCTGAAACCCGCCGGGCGCCTCGCCCTCGCGGCCCTGCTCCTGGGCGTCGTGGCTCTCGTCCTCACCACCGCCTTCCCGGATCTCGTCGGGCGTTCCCTCGACGCCGCCAGCGCAGCTCGCCCCGCTTGGGTGCGGGTGCTCGACGCTCTTTCCCTCGCCGCGATCCCGTTCCTGCTCGCCTTCTTCCCGCTCTACGCCGCCTTGCGCCGTGTGCCGGTTTACGAGGAATTCGTGGAAGGCGCCAAAGAAGGGTTTCAAGTGGCCGTGCGCATCATCCCCTACTTGGTCGGCATGCTGGTGGCCATCGGGCTGCTACGCGGGTCGGGGGCGATTGAATTCGTCAGCAACCTGCTGCGCGCCCCGCTGGCGGCGGTGGGATTCCCGGTCGAACTGCTCCCCATCACGCTCATCCGCCCGCTCAGCGGCAGCGCCTCGCTCGCCGCGTTCTCCGACGTCGTGGCCACGCACGGCGCCGACAGCCTCCTTGCCCGGATGGCTGGCACGCTGTTCGGAAGCACCGAGACCACCTTCTACGTGGTGGCCGTTTACTTCGGCTCGGTGGCCGTGCGCCGCGTGCGACATGCCGTCTGGGCCGGCCTGGCTGCTGACGTCGCGGGGATCCTGGCCGCCGTCTTCGTGTGCCGCTGGATGTTTGGGTGAACGAACGCCGGAGAACCTCGACGGGTCTGGTCGCCGCACTGGTGGGACGACGTGGGCTCCCCCGCTCCCGCTCACCTCGTTCGCCAACGCAAGTCAGCGCGGACTCACGTCCGCGACTACCTCTC
>JADLFD010000138.1 GCA_020845805.1 Verrucomicrobiales bacterium
CCCGCCGGGCCCCAGTCGGATGCGCACATGCTGAACCAGCACCGCACCCGATCCCGTGTTCTGCCCGAACCGGTGAAGCGACTGGGTCACATGCTCCGGCTTGGTCGGCTGCACGAGTAGATCCGAGGATGCGGTGATTTCCACTGCCGCAGCGCGAACCGCCGCTCCCGACGCCGCGGAGGATTGGATGGATTCGGCCTTGATTCCGTGGCTTTGCAGCGATTCCAACGCCAGCCGCGCGAGGTCCTGCCCGATGAACTCGGCACCCTGGGGCGGAGCAGACGGTTTCCCGTTCTCCATCCGCTCGACCGTGAGCAGCGGATCGAGAACCCACACCTGGCCCAGGGCGGAGGCCTCCGGGTAATCCTTGATCCCGGGTTTCTCCACCACTTTCGAGGTGGTGCCGCATCCGGTCGCCAGCAGTAGGTGGAGGAGGACGGCCAGCGTGGGCAGCAGGCGGGTTCCCACGCCCGGGGAGGACGGCCGGATGAGCGGCAGGGGACCCCGGACAGTGCCATGATGGGGAGCCATGGCCACGGATCGTAGGGCCACGACCGGGCGGCTGGGTATCGAGTGAATGAGGTAGTGCGGGCTCTTCCTCCGCGCGACCCCCTGCCGCATCTACCTAAATTAGCGTACTCGCGCTGGGGTGGACGGAATCGGCGGGGCCGGGAGACCCGGAGCGCTGCGCCGGATCACGGTCAGGGAGGAGAGCCGTTCCCGGTGTCGGCCAGGAAACGCGCCACGGCCTGGGATCGCGAGTGCACGTGGAGCTTGTCGTAGATGTTGCGCAGGTGGGTTTGGACCGTGCGGACCGTGATCCCGAGGGAGAGACCCACCTCTTCGGGGAGGGCGCCCGTGGCGATCTCCCTCAACACCTCCATCTCGCGTGTGGTGAGTGATTCCAGTTCGCGCTTCCCGTTCCCGCGCTTGCGGAACGACTGCAGGACCAGTCGGGCGATGGGGCCGCTCATGGGCGAGCCGCCGGCCACCACCTCGCGCAAGGCCTCGACCAGCTGGGCGGGGTCGACGGGCTTGACCAGGTACCCCGAGGCGCCCGCCTCCAGGCAGGCGAAGAGGCGGCCGGGATCCTGGTGGAAGGTCAGGACCACCACCTGCAAGTCAGGCACTAGCCGCAGGAACTCGGGAATGGCCTGCTCCCCGGGCATCCCGGGCAGTTCGAGGTCGAGCAGCAGCAGGTCCGGAGGCTGAGTGGCGATGACCTGCAGGGCGATATCGGCACTGGCGTAGGCCCCGCCGCATTGGAACCCGGTGGTTCCCTCGATGATCGTGCGCAGGAAGCCGCGGTATCGCGTGTCATCCTCGATGATCGCCACCGTCGTGGTCTCGGTTCCCGCCGTTGTCATGGCTGGGATCCTCCCCCCCGTGGGCCAGCCAAGACAACGCGCTTGTGGTCGCTTTCAGGGCCGGGGATTGGAGCCCGATTGCAGCCCCAGAAGCGGCACTTCGATGCGCACCTGGGTTCCCTCGTGCGATTCCCTGGTTCCCCGGCCGATGGTGACGCGGCCGCCCAGGCACTCGAGTCGCGCCTTGAGGTTTGGGAGTCCGTTCCCGCCGCCGCCTGAACCGGGGTCTGGGGAAGGTCCCGTCGTGAGTGCCGAGAGCCCGCGTCCGTTGTCCCAGAGGGCGAGGACCAACCAGTCCTCGTGGAGGACGACTTCGAGTCGGGCTTCTGTGGCGTGCGAATGCCGGACGATGTTGGTCACCGCCTCTTTGGCCGCGAAGTAGAGGTCCAACCGCGGCTCCGGCTCGAGTTGCAGAGGGGGGAATTCCAGGGGAAGGGAGGTGCGGCACCGGATCCCTGCCGCCCCCAGGAACTCGGAGGCCTGCTGCGCAATCTGGGCCATCAGGCTTTCGAGCGAGATCGCGGAAGGCCGCGCGCTCCAGGAGATTTCCCGGACGGTCTGGGCCAGGTCCCGCACGGCGCCGGAGAGGTCGCGAAACTGTTGGGCGACGCGTTCCGGATTCCGGGCTTCCTCCTCGGGCAGATGGGCCAGCAGCGCCAGGCGGGCGAGACCGGAGCCCACTCCGTCGTGCAGATCGCGCGCCAGGCGGTTTCTCAGGTCCGCTCGTTCGGCGCGTCGGCGAAGCGCTTCCAGTTGCTGGATCCGCCGTACGCGCAGCGCGACACCCCCGAGGACCACTCCGGCGAAGGAGACTCCCGCGAGGACACGGAACCACAACGTCTGCCAGACTTGCGGCAGGAGGGTGATCCCCAACTCGGCGGTTCGCGTCGACCAGGTGCCCGAGTGCCCCGCTGCCCACACCCGGAAGCGGTAGGTCCCTGGATCGAGATTGGTGAAATAGACCACCCGCCGATCGCCCACCTCGTGGATCGCATCCTCATAGCCTTCCAGTTGGTACCGAAAGCGGAGCGCGCGAGGCAGGGTGGCGTCGAATCCAGTGAAGCGGATCTCCAGCACCCGACCGTGACCGGGTTTCACCACGACCGGGCGAGTCAATCGGCGCACCGGTGCGACCCCCGCATTTCCGGTCGCCCCGTTCTGCGAAGGCATCCGCTGGACCCGCCCGCCCTCGGGTTCCTGGGGAAGAGTGGTGGCGAGGATCCAACCGTCGGCGCGGATCTCCTCAATGGCGACGTCGGGACCTGCGTCCGTACCGTCGCGTGATTGGGGTCGAAAACATGCCAACCCGCGCACGGTGGACATCCAGATTTGGCCCGCGCCATCGCGGACCGCCGAGTGATGACTGATGCGACCGTTGGTCTCGTCGGCGGGCAATCCGTCGGCCGCGGTGAAGGTCTCTACGGACAGTCGGGCCGATTCCCCTCTGGCCACCGCGCGAAAACTCGACTGGGAGATGCGGTACACCCCCTGGTCTCCGCCCAGCCACAGACTCCCGCGGCCGTCATCGACCAGGTTGTTCATCGCCAGCTCGGGAAGACCGTGGTGCGTGGTGAAGACGAACGGCGCGGCCTCGGCGCCAGTGGGAATCCCCGCGCCCTCCGCCAGGGAGCGGGCGGTGTCTCGCGGCAGGCGCAGCAAGCCCCGGGGGCCCAGCATCCAAAGGACTTGTTCCTGATCCTCCACCATCTCCCACACGTGATCGCTGGGCAGGCCATTGGTTTCCCGCAACCAGGCCCGTGGCTTCCATCGCCAGCGGTCGCCCGGAAACCCGGGCACCGGTTCCCACGCTTCCCCCCCGTCGATCGTCTTGGACTCCGACCCCAGCACCACCACTCCGGCGCGCTCGGTCGCCAACCAGCGATGGCCTTCATGATCTTCCAGGAGGTCGGTCGGACCCATTTCCGGAAGGAACGCCATGGTGGACATGGCCGCCCCCGGTTGTGGGGACAGGGCCACCTGGTGCGCTGCGACCATCCAGACCCCGCCCCCACGATCGGCCAGGAGGTCCCGGACCTTGATGCTTCCCAGTCCGTCACCGTCCGAGGCTCCGTGCGTGAGACGCGGCAGTTCCACCGCCACCCATCCCCCTTCACGCCGGGCGAAGAGTCCTCGCGCCGACCCGGCCCAGAGCGTCCCTTGCCGGTCCCAGGTCAGCGCCCGGACGGTGTGTCCTTCCAACCCCGTCTGCCTGGCCTGCCATCCAGCCCCCGGCCCGGTGGCTTCCACGCGTGCCACCCCATTGTCGGTTCCCGCCCAGACCCCACCGCGTACATCCGGCACCACGGACCGCACCATCGCCTGGGAAAGGCCTTCCGCTTCACGGACGCTTTGGAACCGTCGAGGGCGCAACTCGAGCAATCCGGCGTTTTCCACCGCCACCCACAGGCTCGCCCCCAGCCCGGCGGCCATGCTCAGCGGGAACACTTCCGGTCCCGCGCCCGGCAGTCGGTAATGGATGCGCTCGTTGCCCGTCACATGGCCGAGGTAGCCGTTGCCCGACGCATGCCAGATCCCTCCGGCCTGATCCGAGGCCATGGACTGGGAAAGATTTCGTGGGTGAGGAACCTGGTTGTCCACGAGCGACAACTCGCTTCCCTGCAGTCGGAGCAGTGTGAACGGTTCCGAGGCGCCGTACTCGCCGCGCAGAATCCAGACCGAACCCTCCGTCGCCCGGGTCACGGTCAACGCGATGCGGTGGGGCAAGGTCAAGGGCGGGAGGCGATGACGGCGCTCCCCGGGTTGCCCGCGCTTTCGCACCCGAAGGTCCTCGGGGGTGAACACGATCTGCGAACCTTCGGAATCCTCCAGCACGCGGACGGCATCGTCGGGCAAATCCTGGCGATCCTCTCGGATTGTCCACCCCGGCCCCGGCCTCCACGCGCACAGTCGTCCCGTCGTCAATCGGCCCATGACGGAACCATCGTCCTGTGCCTGAAGCCCAAATGCTCCGTCCAGAAACCCATCCCCCATATTCGGGAGCGCCCATCCGGTGCTGCTCAACACGGCGGGTCGTTGGTCTCCCGTGAGCACCCACAGGTTCCCCGCTCCATCCTCGGCCAATCCTCGCAGTCGATGATCGGCGAGTTGCGGCACGTTGCCATGGTCGAACCGCACGAAGCGCACCCCGTCGAAGCGTGCCAGCCCGGCCGTGGTTCCTACCCATAGGTAGCCGTCACTGCCCTGGACCAGGCAGGTGACCTGGTCCGAAGGCAGGCCATCCTCCTGTCGCCACGCCCGAACAATGTGGTCCGCGGTCAAGTCGCGGTCGAAGCGGGGCGGAATCGCGCGCGTGATCGGCGGGACCGCTGGCTCCTGCGCTGCTGCGGCGACGACGAGGGCGGTGGCGATCGCGACGAGGACTCGAAGCCACCGGGCGGCGTGCCTGCCGCTGTGGACCCGATTTCCCGCTGGCGACCCAAAGCAACCCATGTACGCGTGGCTGGCTCGGGGCATCGTCGGGGGAGACGCGACGCGCGCCCGCGCAAATGTGGCGAAACGCCGAGTCAGGGGCGGGCTCCTCGCTGCAGGATCCCAAGCCGGTCGGGTCAACCGTGGACCACCCCTTTTGCGC
>JADLFD010000139.1 GCA_020845805.1 Verrucomicrobiales bacterium
CAGCGCGGACTCACGTCCGCGGCTACTCCTCCGTTCCGTTCCGTAGCCGCCGTCGCGAGACGGCGCTCACTCGACCGCTTCCGCTCACTCCGTTCGCCAACGCCATCCAGCGCGGACTCACGTCCGCGGCTACTTCTTCGTTCCGTTCCGTAGCCGCCGTCGTGAGACGGCGCACCTTCAGCATCGGCAAGCCGCAGTCGGGTTTGATAGCCTCGCTGCCGCGCATGTCGAATGTTCCGACGATTCTCAATGTGGGTTGCGGGGCCATCCGCATCCCCGGCTCCATCGGGGTTGATTTCGATCCCGCCACCACCGCCGATGTCATCCATGATCTCGACGTCTTCCCCTGGCCCTTCGCGGAGGCCTCCTTCGACCGCATCGTCTGCTCCCACGTGCTCGAGCATCTCAAAACTCCCTGGAAAGCGATGCAGGAACTCATCCGCATCGCGCGCCCCGGAGCCCTGGTGGAAATCGCCACACCCCACTACTCCTCCCCGGATTCCTGGGGCGACATCACGCACTACATGCACTACAGCCTGAAGACGCTCGAACCCTACTACCGCCGCAAGACCGGTGTCGCGCCCTTCGAACTGGTCTCCCGCCGGCTCACCTTCGGACACGGCCTTCCCTCGCTCATCGCCCGCGCCACCGCCGCCGTGTGCGGACTCTCCTTCTACGAGAAGTACGTCTGCCTCGTGTTTCGCGCCGGGAACATGGAGTTCGTGCTGCGCCGCACCGGATAACCGCGCGTCTCGCATGAAACCGAAACCGCGACTTCGCATCGATTTCTGCAGCTTCTGGGACGGGTTCGATAAAACCAACAACTGGTTCTGGCACACGCTGCGCCAGCGCTTCGATCTCGAGCTCAGCGACCAGCCCGAGTTCCTCTTCTATTCGGACGGCGCTTCCCAGGCCTGGCGCATGCATGTCTGCACGCGCATCTACTTCTCGGTCGAACGCCATCTCCCCAACTGGTCCCACTGCGACTACGCCCTCACCTGCCACGAACTCGGCGATCCGCGTCACCTGCGCCTTCCCTACTTCGTGGTGGAGAGCGATCCCGCCGACCTGATCAAGGACGACGGCTGGGCCGAGCGCCACCTCGCCGCCCAACGCGACTTCTGCGGCGTGCTCATCTCCAATCCCAGGGCCCGCCGTGGCCAACGTCGCGTGGAGTTCGTCACCCGCCTCATGGCCCGCACCCACGTCCACTCCGGAGGACGCTGGAACAACAATGTGGGCGGCCCCATCCGCGGCGGATTCCCCGCCAAACGCGCCTGGCTCCGCCAGTTCCGGTTCAACATCGCCTTCGAGA
The DNA here is from genome assembly GCA_020845805.1 of Verrucomicrobiales bacterium. GTDB lineage: Bacteria > Verrucomicrobiota > Verrucomicrobiia > Limisphaerales > CAIMTB01 > CAIMTB01. The sequence continues at coordinate 1,316 of JADLFD010000139.1, forward strand.
ACGAGTCGCTGCCCGGCTACACCACCGAGAAGATCACCGACGCCATGCTGGCTGGCTGCCTCCCGGTGTATTGGGGCAACCCCGACGTCGGCCGCGATTTCAATCGGGCGAGTTTCCTCGATCTGTCCGACTTCCCCTCCGACGACGCCCTGATCGAGCATCTGCTCGCCCTGCAACACGACAACAGCCGGCTGGCCGCCCTCCTCCAGGAACCGTGGTTCCCCGGCAACCAGCCCTCCGAATGCTACCGCGCCTCGCGTTTCCTCGACTTCATCGAAGGCCTCGTCGCGCAGCGCGGCACTCCCGTGGCCCAACGCCGGTCGTGGTTCCATCCAGGCCGTTGGATGCTCGTGAAACGCAACCGCCCGCCCGCCGCCCCGTGGTGAACGCGTTCCAGACACCCCACCGCAACCATCCTGTCGTGCACCCGACGGAGGTCGGGCCCATCCCCGGCATTGCGGCTTAGCTCGCGCGGACTATAGTAGCGGCCTCGAACGGCGGCTCTTCGCGGCGCCCGACGGGACGCCCGAATCTATGGAGATCCTGAAGATCATCGTCATCCTCCTCGAGGTCCTGCTGTTTTTTAACCTCATGATCGTGGTCCACGAACTGGGCCACTTCCTGGCCGCGCGCTGGCGCGGTCTGGTCATCGAGCGTTTCGGGATCTGGTTCGGCAAGCCGCTTTGGCAGAAGAAGATCAACGGGATCTGGTACAGCCTCGGCTCCATCCCCGCCGGCGGTTTCGTGGCCCTGCCCCAACTCGCCCCTATGGAGGCGTTCGAAGGCCGCACCGACCTCGACCGCGCCCAACTCCCGCCCGTCACGCCGCTGGACAAAATCATCGTGGCGGCGGCCGGCCCGGTGTTCAGCATGGGATTGGCCATCACCTTCGCCGTGGTGGTCTGGGTGCTGGGACGTCCGGTAAGCGAAGCGGAAGCCACGACCACCATCGGCTTCGTGTTGCCCGATTCGCCGGCGGAGAAAGCCGGCCTGCGCGCGGGAGACCGCATCCTCGCCATCGACGATCAACCGGTGACGCGTTGGGGGGGCATCAGTGCCGATAGCGTGACCTGGCGCGTGGTGCGCAGCGAAGGCGAACAAATCCGCCTGCGCGTCGAGCGTGACGGGAAAACGGAAGAGGTGACCGCCACCCCCATCGTGCCCACCCGCCGCTTCTGGCAGCGCAAGGCGACCCGCCAGTTGCAGATGATGCCCGCCGAGACGCCCATGGTCGGCGCCGTGGAACCCGGCACCGCCGCCGCTGAAGCCGGTCTCCGCCCCAATGACCTCATCACCCACGTCAACGGGGTGAAGCTCTACAGCGCACTCGGCATCTCCGATTTCGCTCGGCGTAATCCCGACACCAAAATCGAGCTGACCGTGAAACGCGGGACCGAGACCCGCCAGGTCCCCTTCGAACCCCGCGGTGCCGTGGTCGGCGCCGTGATGCCCGGCTCCCCCGCCGAGCAGGCCGGCCTCCTGCCCGGCGATCGCATCCTGTCCGTGGACGGCAAGCGCATGCGGGTCGCCGAGGAATTCGGCAGTGTGGTGCAAAAGAGCGACGGCAAAGCGCTCACCTTCGGTTTCGAGCGCGAGGGCAAAACCCTCGAGAAAGTGGTGCACCCCGCCATCCCCAAGGACGACACGGTCCCGCGCATCGGCGTCCAGTGGGCTTCCGATACCGGCATCGTCTACGATGAGTTCGGGCAGTTTGAAATCATCCACCCCGGACCCTGGGAGCAGGTACGCCTCTCCATGCTCGCCATCGTGAACACCTTCGATGCGCTGCTCTCGAAAAAGTCGGCCATCAAACTCCAGCACATGTCCGGACCGGTGCAGATCGTGCGGGTGTACTACATCCTCTTCGAAAATGCCGACGGCTGGCGCCAGGCGATCTGGTTCAGCGTCATCCTCAACGTCAACCTCGCCCTGCTCAACCTCATGCCCGTGCCCGTGCTCGACGGCGGCCATATCGTGCTGGCCATCATCGAATGGATCCGACGGCGCCCGCTCAACGGTCGCGTGCTCGCCTACATCCAGTACGCCTTCGCCTCGCTCATCATCGGGTTCATGCTCTACGTGACGTTCTTCGACGCGCAGGACTGGCTCCGCGGCGGTGCCGACCGCCCGCAGATGCAGTTCCACCCGAAGACGCCGGCGAAGTAGTTAGTCCCCGGAGCAGTCCCCGGAGCAGTCCCCGGAGCAGTCCCCGGATAGATCCAGTCGCACGCCGGAAGGGACAGGACGGAACCCTCCCGGCCCCACGCGCCTGACGCCGAATCAGCTCAGCTCAGCTCAGCTCGCGCTGGCCGCGGCCGCGGCTGCCGCCTTTGACACCGGCGCGGCCGCCGCCACGACCGGGGCGTTGCGTTTGGCAATGATGGCGTCGACGATCTTCTTCGCCAACTCCGGCTTCTCCGCCAGCGTCTTGCGCGCCGCTTCGCGCCCCTGACCGATCAACTCGCCCGCGAACTGCAGCCAGGCGCCCTTCTTGTCCACGATCCCGTTGTCCACGCCAACGTCCAGGATGCTGCCCTCCCGGTCGATGCCGTGGTTGAAGAGGATGTCGAACTCCGCCTCCGAAAAGGGTGGCGCCACCTTGTTCTTCACCACCTTCACCTTCACGTGATTGCCCACCGCGTTGCCCGCCGGGTCCTTCAGCACGTCCTTGCGACGAATATCAATGCGCACACTCGCGTAGAACTTGAGCGCCTTGCCGCCCGGTGTGGTCTCGGGATTGCCGAACATCACCCCCACCTTCTCGCGGATCTGATTGGTGAACAGGCAGGTGGTCTTGGCCTTGTTCAGAATCGCCGTGAGCTTGCGCAGCGCCTGCGACATCAAGCGCGCCTGCATGCCCATGGTGGCCATGCCCATCTCCCCCTCCAACTCCGCCTTCGGCACCAGCGCCGCCACCGAGTCGATCACAATCACGTCCAGCGCATTCGATCGCGCCAAGGTCTCGCAAATGCTGAGCGCTTCCTCCCCGGAGTCCGGCTGCGACACCAGCAGGTCATCCAGATTGACGCCCAGCTTCCGCGCGTACTTGGGGTCCAGCGCGTGCTCGGCGTCAATGAAGGCCGCCAACCCGCCCGCCCGCTGCGCGTTGGCGATGATGTGCAGCATCAGGGTGGTCTTTCCGGAGGATTCCGGACCGTAAATCTCCACCACGCGACCGCGCGGCACTCCCCCGACCCCCAAGGCCAGGTCCAATCCCAGCGACCCGGTGGGGATCACCTCAATGCGATGGGTCGCCGCCACCTCGCCCAACCGCATGATGGCGCCATCGCCATACTGCTTGGTGATGCTGGAAATCGCGGCGTCCAATTCGCGCTGGCGCGCCGGACTCAAGCTCCTCACCGCCGGTTCCGCAGTGGCGGCCACGGCCGTCGCGGCCGCACCCTTGCCGGCCTCCGCCGCCCGCGGTTCAGCAGCAGCTTTGGTCTCGGTCGGCTTCGTATCACCAGGCTTGGTTTCGTTCTTGGGAGGCATGTCGGCAGGAGGAATGAAATGGAGCGTGCGCGCGTGGTCGATCTCGGTTCGGACAGCGAACTGTCCGGCTAGTTCTTACCGGGAACCGTCCGCGCCGTAAAGGAGCGACCCCGGGTTCCGGCGGTCAGCACACGACTTTTTTCCGCCGGCACGCCTGACCCCGGCCCGGAAGGCCAGTTCCTGAGTGCGTGCCCCTCCCATCTCCATCATTTGTCTTCGCAGCGCCAGGTTGCGGTCGCCACCCCCCTCCCGGGAGCGACCCATGCCTGCTTTGCCTTTCCCTCCCCCTCACCGCCACCGCCACCGCCACGGTCTTCACCGTCGCGGCCATCCCCGGTGGGCGCGAGCCACCGCGCCACCCCGGCACGACGCCCTCTCTCCCAACGCCTTCACGCTGATCGAACTGATGACCACCTTGGCCATCATGATCGTCCTGGCCTCCTGCCTGCTCCCCGCACTCCACCGCGGCAAGGCCTTCGCACAGCGCGCCGGCTGCCAGCATCACCTGAGACAATGGGGACTCGCCACCCACCTCTACGCCGAAGGGCACGACGACACCCTCCCACCCGAGGGTTCCCCCAATCCCACCGACCGACACACCAACGTGGGATGGTACGTCCAACTGCCGCGGGAACTCAGCTTGCCTCCCTACTCCACTCAACCATGGCGTACCAACCCCCTCGCCTCGATCGCCCACGCCGCACCCTGGCTTTGCCCCGCCAACCGCCGGCGATCCAACGGTCGCAATCTCTTCCACTACTGCCTCAATCAACACCTCGATGGCACCGCGGACGAGGATTCGGTCACCCGACTCGCCTCCGTGCCGCGCCCGTCAACGCTGGTCTGGCTGTTTGATTCCAAGAACCTCCCCGCCGTCGGCCCCCGCAGCTACACGCATACCAACGTGCACGGTGCCGGGGCCCAATTCCTCTTCCTCGACGGGCACGTGGCACGCTTTCGTGTCGAATCCTACTGGGATACCGCCCGGCAGCGCCCGCGATCCGAGGGACACCCCGACCTGGAATGGGAACCGTGACTCGCGGCGGCACCGCCATGGAGCCCCCGGTTGGCCGTGCGGATCCAGTCCGGCTACGCCCGCGCGGTGGCGAGGCGCTGGACTTCCTCCGGCGTCAGGAGGCGGTACCTCGCCTTGGGCAGCAGCCCGAGATCGCAGTCCCCCACCCGCACCCGCACCAACCGCAGCACTTCGCTGCCCAACGCGCGGATCATCCGCCGCAGATGCCGGTTCCGTCCCTCCGCCAGGGTCACTTCCAGCCACGCGTTGCGCTGCCCCGTGCGCAGGATGGCGACCGCGTCCGCCTCCAGACGTTCCCCCCCCTCGACCACGCCTTCCTGCATTCGCTCCAGGAAGCCCGCATCCGGGAGACGATCAATCTGCACGTGGTACGTCTTGGGGACTCCCGAGTTCGGATCGGTGAGATGGGCGGCCCAGGTGGTGTCGTTGGTGAACAGCAGCAACCCTTCACTCGCCTGATCGAGCCGCCCCACCGGCATCACCCCTCTCAGGTTCACCCCGGGTTCCTTCGAGGTACCGGACGCAGCGGACAACGCCTCCTTCCCCGTCTCGTTCGAGCTCCACGGCGGCCCCGACAAACATTCATAGACGGTGCGCCGACCTTTTTCGTCCCTCGTGGTCGTCACCAACCCGCGCGGCTTGTTCAGCATCAGGTACACCCACTCCACCGCCGCCACGCGCTCGTCTTCCACCTGGATCGCGTCGCGCTCCGGATCGGTAGGTCGCTCGGGGTCCCGGCACACGATCCCGTTCACGCGCACGCGACCGGCGTGGATCAGCCCGAACGCCACCGAACGCGAGCACCAACCCAGCTTGGAAAGCACTCGCGCCAGCCCATGTCGCGCCGATCCCATTTCGTGAGCATGGGAGGGGCCTGTCCCCCCCTCAAGCCAACCTTGCGGCGCGCCCGCGTCTGCCATTCAATCGCCGCCGCACCCACAGTGACCCTTATGAAGCCCTACGCATTCCTACGCACTACCGCGGTGGCCCTGGCCGCCCTCGCGCTCGGCGCCGCCGCGCACGCCGCCGATCTCACCAGCCAACTCGGGATCCAAACCTGGACGCTGCGGAACATGAAGTTCGAGCAGGTCGTCGAGTTCGCCAAAACGCATGGGATCAAAAACCTTCAAATGATCGGGAACCACATGGATCCCAAGGCGCCCGTCGAGGAGACCAAACGCAAGAAGGCGGTGCTCGAGGCCGCCGGGCTCAAGGTCTACACGTTCGGGGTGGCGGGCACCTCCCTCGACAAGGAGGAAAACCGACGGCTGTTCGAGTTCGCCAAGCTGCTCGACATCAAAGTCATCGTGGTGGAGCCCAACGATTTTGAAATCCTCGATAACCTCGAGGAACTGGTGAAGGAATACGACATCCGCATCGCCATCCATAACCACGGCATCCGCTCGCTCTACGGCAATCCCGCCGTCGTGCGCGCCCTGCTCAAACACCGCGACCCGCGCATGGGCGTGTGCATGGACGCCGGCTGGATCGCCTCCACCGGGATGGACCCGACCAAGGTGTTCAAGGAATACGAAGGTCGCGTGTTCGACATCCATCTGAAGGATAAGCGCGTGGAAAAAACCCAAGGCGACGACGTGTCGTTCGACACCCATATCGGTGAGGGCCAGGGTCGCCTGCAGAACCTCCTGGCCGAACTCAAGGCCTCCAACTGGCCCGGGGTTCTCGCCATCGAGACGGATAGTGGCGATTTCGCCAAAGATCCGACGGAGTTCATCAAGCACGCCAAAGCCTTCGTCGAGCAGTACGGCAAGTGAAGCGCTCGACGGTGAGGTTGGGGGCACCCGCCCCCAACCCCTTCCGTAGCCGCCATCGTGCAGACGGCGCTCAATCGCCTCCACAATCCCGGCTCGCCACGCCTTTCAGCGCGGACTTACGTCCGCGGCTACTTC
>JADLFD010000140.1 GCA_020845805.1 Verrucomicrobiales bacterium
GGCTTCGGATCAACGGAGCCGAAGCGGCCTTCCCCGGAGGTCGAGACATGACCACCCCGGACCTGCTGGTGGTGGAGTTTGCGACCGCGGGCGTGTACGCTCTGGAGCTGATTCACTTCGATGCGGCGGGCGGCGAAGGTCTCGAGCTGTCGGCCATGGCGGGGGAACAGACGGCCTTCTCGGCGGAGTTCAAACTTGTGGGCGACCTGGCAAGCAGCGGCCTCGCGGTGACCTCAGAGCGCGCTCCGCCGGTCGCGCTCCCCGTGCTCTCGGTGCTGCCCGTCAACGCGCAGGGCGCGGTCATCTATCCCGGAGGTCTGCCTGCCTTCGACGGAAACGGTTTCGCCACCCGCACGGTGTTCGGCAACACCACGCTCGGCAGCCTCGCCGGGGTTCAGACCCTTCTCACGACTCCCGACCAGCAGAGGCGCAATGCCCTGTCGAATCCGACCGTGATCAATTACGGCGGCGGCGGGAACTTCTCCCGGCTCGAAGGTACGTTCGCCGCTCCCGGAGATGGTCGCGGATTGGATCATTTCGCCATCGTGGCCACGGCCAAGGTGATGATCCCAAGCGCCGGTGAATGGACCTTCGGGGTAGCGAGCGACGATGGCTTCCGACTCTCGGTGGGAACGAATTCGATGGAGTCCGACGGCGCGCGCGCCTTCGCCACGTCTCTCGCGACGTGGACCTTTGCCGCCGCCGGCGAGTACGATCTGGAGCTTCTCTATTTCGAAGGGACCGGAGGCGAAGCGGTCGAGTTGTTCGCCGCGCCCGGAAACCAGGCCGCGTTCAACTCGAACTTCCGACTCGTCGGAGACACCGCCTTGGGCGGCCTTGCGGTCAAGGCTCCGGCGGTACCGGTGGGTGACAGGGAAACCGCGGTGGAGGGATTGGTCGCCACGCGCTTCGTGGTCCAACTGGCTTCGCCGATCGCCGACAACGGTACCTACGCGGTAGAGGTTGCTCCGACGGCCTATGATTCGGTGGGCAACCGGCAGGATCAGGATGCCGATGGACTCCGCGGCGAGGCCGCGGGTGACGTGTACCGGGGTCAGTTCGTGCTCGAGCGAAAGCCTTTCCGCGTCGCGGGCATCACGCCTACCGGCATCGTCAGCGGGGCGCTGACCCAACTGGAGGTAAGGTTCTCCGGTTCGGTGCAGGCGGGAAGCTTCACCAGCTCGGATGTCCGGGTGTTTGGTTCCCTCGTCAATGCACGAATCACGGCGGTGACGGCGGTGAATGCGACAACGTATCGCGTCGACGTGGAGCCGATCACCGCCGAAGGCGATTATCAGATCTGGATCGGTCCTGGTATCGCCGACCTCAGCGGGACCCTGATGAATCAGGACGGCGACCTCATCGCCGGGGAAGCGGAGGACCGCTACGAAACCAGTGTGCGGGTCGAGAGCGTGAGCCCGCGCGTGCGGGAGCATTTCCCGGTGGGGGTGGTGCAGGGGGGCCTGACCGCGATCGATGTGGTGTTCAGCGAGCCGGTGGCGCTCAGCACGTTCACCCTGACGGATGTCCTGCTGACGGGCCCCGGCGGCGCGGTGGTCGGCGTCACGGCGATCTCCCTGGTGGGCGGGAGCGTCTCCACGTACCGGCTCAACGTGCCGGCGCTGATGGTCAGCGGCGAGTACACGCTGGTGGTTGGGCCGAACATCACCGACGTGAGCGGACGCCCGATGGACCAGGACGAGGACGGCACGTCGGGCGAGGCGACCGAAGATCAGTATCGCGGAACGTTCACAGTGGACGCCACGGGCCCCCGGGTGACGAGCGTCTCGGCCAGCGGGGACATCGCTTCTCCGGTGCGGCAGGTCGATGTGATCTTCAGTGAAGCGGTCGTGCCCGGCACGTTCACAGGCGCCGACGTGCGCGTGACGGGACCGCTGGGAACGGTCGCCGGGGTGGGCGTGACTCGTGTGGACGCGGTCACGTACCGGGTGGCGTTCCCGCAACAGACCGCGCACGGCGAATACGTGCTGGAAGTCGGACCGGACGTGACCGACGTCCGGGGCAACCCGATGGATCAGGATGCCGATGGCGTGAACGGCGAGGCTGCGGACGTGTTCCGAGGCACCTGGCGGATCCTCCTGCCGGATTTGGTCCCCTCGAATCTGGTCACACCCCGTACCGCGCAGCCCGGTCAGACCGTGGTCGTCACCTGGCGGACCACGAACGCGGGCAACGCGGCGGCGCCGGGTCCTTGGACGGAGACCCTCCTCCTTTCGATGACCGGCGAACCTACGGGCCCGGCGGCATCCGTGGTCACGGTGGGGGCTTTCCAGTCGACGGACCCCTTGGCCCCGGGGGCATCGGTCGAGCGTTCCCTGAGCATGACAGTTCCCATTGCCTTCTCGGGGACGGTCACTGCCTTCGTCTGGGTCGATTTCAATCCGCAACGTCTGGTGGAGTCCGACGAGAACAACTTCATTTCTACCCCGCTGGACGTGCAAGTGGGGCCGCCGCCGGTCGACTTGGTGGTCGATGCGATCTCCAACCCTGCGGTCGCCGTCACCGGGGCGCCGGTGGACATCAGTTGGACCGCCCGGAACGCGGGGGCATTGACCACCGAACAATCGACGTGGACCGACCGGGTGATCCTCTCGCGAGACGCCGAATTGGGCGCAGATGACCTCGTTTTGGGAACGTTGGTGCACACCACGGCCCTGGCCTCCGGTGCCTCCTATTCCGCGACCCAGACCTTCACGATCCCCGAGGCTCTAGCAGCGGGAAGCTACACGGTCTTCGTGGTGACGGACGCGTTGAGCCAGGTGAGTGAACCCGGGGCGGAGAACAACAATGCGCGGGCAAGTTCGACGCCGCTCGTGATCTCGGCGGCTCCGGGGGTGGACCTGACCATCGCACGCGTCGTGACCCCCGCGGTGGCGGTGATCGGGGGACGATTGGAGGTTCAGTGGACGGTTCGGAACACGGGTCTTGGGTCGGCCGGCGGCA
>JADLFD010000141.1 GCA_020845805.1 Verrucomicrobiales bacterium
CCAGAATGCGCTCGTTGACCAACCGCTCGACGTCCGCCACCTGCTGCGGAGTCAGGGGCGCGCTGTTGAAATCGAAGGTCAGTTTATCCGGACCGACAAAGGAACCCTTCTGCGAGACGTCGGCGCTCACCACCTCATGCAGCGCCCAATGCAGCAGATGCGTGACCGTGTGATGCCGCTGAATGGCACGCCGCCGGCTGCCATCCACGCTGACCGTCACCACCGAACCCGGCGCCGGACCATCCCCCAGTTCCACCAGATGCAGCCAGGTCGGCCCTGACTTCTGAGTGTTGAGAATGCGCCACAACTGGCCCCCGCCCCGAATCTCCCCGGTGTCCCCCACCTGCCCGCCCAGCTCTGCGTAGCAGGGCGATGCCTCCAATACCACCGCGGTGCGGTCCTTCAGATCCACCACTTCCAAGACCTTCGCATCGAGTTCGAAGGTGCCGTACCCCTCGAAGCGCGTGGGGGTCTTGGTCTCAATCTGCGACAACTCGATCACCTGCTTCTTCTGGGCCGCGCGCGCCCGCGCGCGTTGCGCCTCCATCAGCGCGTGAAACCCGGCCACATCGACCTGGATCCCGCGCTCGCGCGCCATCAACTCGGTGAGGTCCAGCGGAAAGCCGTACGTGTCGTAGAGTTTGAAGGCGAAATCCCCATCGATGCGCCCCTTCCCTGCCGCCTCCGTAAACAGCGCGATGCCGTTGTCGAGGGTCTTGTTGAACGCCTCCTCCTCCAATCGCAAGACGTCCTTCACGTGCTCGCGCCGGGTGCGGATCTCCGGAAACACGTCTCCCATGGTCTCTGCCAGCACGTCCACCAGGCGGTAAAAGAAAGGCTCCCGAAAGCCAAGCGAACGCCCGTAGCGCACCGCCCGGCGCAGGATGCGGCGCAGCACGTAGTTGCGGTCGGTGTTCCCCGGCTGAATGCCGTCCGCCACCGCAAAACTCAGCGTCCGGATATGATCCGCGATCACGCGAAAGGCCACGTCCACGCGTTCCTGCTCGGTGTCGCCCGTGCTGCCCGCCACCGGAAGCGTGGAACCATAACGGCGTCCACTCAGCCGCTCGATGACGTCAAAGATCGGCCGGAAGATGTCCGTCTCGTAATTGGAAATCCGCGCGTTCTTGAAGTCCGTGAATCCGCGGGTGCCCTGAATGATGCTGGTCACGCGCTCGAACCCCATCCCGGTGTCGACGTGGCGCGCCGGCAGGGGGGAGAACGTGCCATCGGGATTGGCGTTGAACTGGATGAAAACCAAGTTCCAGATTTCGATGCACTCCGCGCTCCCTCGGTTGACGAGCGCGCCCCGCGTGTCGCCCGCCGGGGTGAGATCCACGTGCAGTTCGCTGCACGGTCCACACGGCCCGGTGTCGCCCATCATCCAGAAATTGTCCTTCTTCCCGCCGTTCACGATATGCACCGCCGGATCCAAACCCGCCGCGCGAAAGTGCACCGCCCAAAGGTCCCAGGCCTCCTGGTCGAACTCGGACGGGTCCCCCTTTTCCTTGTTCGGCGAGTAGACCGTCGCGTAGATGCGGTTCTTGGGAAATCGCCACACGCCCGTCACCAACTCCCACGCCCAATCGATCGCCTCCTTCTTGAAGTAGTCGCCAAAGGACCAGTTCCCCAGCATCTCAAAGAAGGTGTGGTGGTACGTATCGAGCCCGACGTCATCCAGGTCGTTGTGCTTCCCACCGGCTCGGATGCACTTCTGGGTGTCCGCCGCCCGGGTGGACAGGGAAGGCACCACGCCCGCCCATGTGTCCACGTCCGCCCGGCGTTCCCCCAGGAAAATCGGCACGAACTGGTTCATCCCAGCGTTGGTGAACAGCAGGTTCGGGCTGTCCGGCATCAAGCTGGAGGAAGGCACCAGGGTGTGCTGCTTGGAGCGAAAGAAATCGAGAAAGCTCTGACGAATCTCGGCACTGGTCTTGGTCGTCGACATGAGGTTGAAACCCGCTCCCAGCGGGGGCACGGGACCCTGCCAGAGCCCCGCCGGCGAGGCGAGGGAGAGTTTCGACCTCAACTCCCTGGTCTGCGTCGCCCCCCGCTCGGGGGACAAACCAAGATTCCTTTCCCCGTCACCCGCCAGCCACTTCGATGCCTCAGGCGCGCAACCCGTCCCAGTCGGTAACTCGGAAAGACGCGACTACGAAAAACGGCCCGCAGGATTTACCCGCGGGCCGTTAGATCGTGGTCCCGTCCCCGACCGCCGACTGTCGGCGGATCAAGACCTTCAGGCGGCGGCGGGTGCCGGCGCGCCAAACCCAGGCAGCTTAGGCGGAGCCGGCTTGGGCACCTCAGGCAGCGGGGTCGCCGCCTGCGCGCCCGTCGGAGGATCGACTTTGTTGGTCTGATGCCCGGACGGCGTGAAGCGCCCGGTCTTGATGATCTCCTCGACTTGCCATCCTTCGAGCGTCTCGTGCTCCAACAGCGCGTTGGCGATGGCCTCGAGCTTGTCGCGATGCGTGTCGATGAGATCCTTCGCCACCGCAAAGCGCTCTTCGATGATGCGGCGAACTTCCTCATCGATCTCGCGCGCCGTGGCCTCGCTGTAGTCCTTCCGGCGCATCATGTCGCGCCCCAGGAAATACTCGTCATCCGACCCGTATTGGACCATGCCGAGCTTCTCGCTCATGCCCCACTGACAGACCATCGAACGGGCCAGGTTGGTCGCCTGCTTGATGTCCGAGGACGCCCCGGTCGAGATGTCGCCGGAAACGAGCTCTTCGGCGATGCGGCCCGCCATGATGACCGCAATCAGATCCAGCATCTGCTTCCTCGCCTGGTTGATCACGTCCTTCTCCGGAAGGTACATGGTCGACCCCAGGGACTGGCCTCGCGGAATGATGGTCACCTTGTGCAGCGGATGCGTGTGGTTGAGCATCACGTTGACCAGCGCATGACCCGCCTCGTGCCAGGCCGTGAACCGCTTCTCCTCGTCGGTCATCGCCAGGCTGCGCCGTTCGCGGCCCCAACGCACCTTGTCCCGCGCCTCCTCCAACTCGCGCATGCCGACCGCCTTGCGCCCCGTGCGCGCCGCCAAAAGCGCTGCCTCGTTCAGAAGATTCGCCAACTCGGCACCGGAGAACCCCGGCGTTCCACGCGCGGTCACGGCCAAGTCCACGGCCGGATCCAACTTCACGTTGCGCGCGTGCACCTTGAGGATCGCCTCGCGGCCCTTGACGTCCGGCAGGTTGACCGTGATCTGGCGATCAAAACGCCCCGGCCGCAGCAGTGCGGGATCCAAAACATCCGGCCGATTGGTCGCCGCGATGATGATGATGCCTTCCTGCGTGTCGAAACCGTCCATCTCCACCAGCAGCGCATTCAAGGTCTGCTCGCGCTCGTCGTTGCCTCCTCCCAACCCCACGCCACGACTTCGCCCCACGGCATCGATCTCATCGATGAAAATGAGACACGGCGTGTTCTTGCGCGCCTGCTCGAACATGTCCCGCACGCGGCTCGCGCCCACGCCGACAAACATCTCAACGAAGTCCGATCCGCTGATGCTGTAAAACGCCGCATCCGCCTCTCCGGCGATGGCCTTGGCCAGCAGGGTCTTTCCGGTTCCCGGAGGCCCCACCATCAGGATGCCCTTCGGGATCTTCCCGCCCAGCTTCTGGAATTTCTTAGGATCCCGGAGGAAATCCACCAACTCGGACACCTCGTCCTTGGCTTCCTCCACCCCGGCCACGTCCTTGAACGTGGTCCGGTTCTTTTCCTTGGTCAGCATCCGCGCCCGGCTCTTGCCAAAGCTCAAGGCCCCGCGCCCCGCCATCTTGATCTGCCGGATGAAGAAGAAATAAATCAACGCCGCCAGCAGGAGGAAGGGCAAGACCACGGTCACCAGCACGTTCATCAAGAGCGTGTTCGGGACCTTGGAGGCAAAGCGCGGATTGCGCTGCAGATCCTTCACATCGTCGTCCACCAAGACCACGGTGGTGACGAAAGGCAACTCCTTCGGGCGCCCTGTCTCCGTGACCTCCGGCGTCCCGTCTTCCCCAACCGCCAGGTACCGGCCGGTGATCTGTTGCAGCGGGGATTGAGGATCGAAGGTGATCGTTCCCGAAACGATCTGCGTGGAGGCCAGTTTGCTGAAGAACTCCGAGGAGGAGATCTCGTTCGACTTGGTGTCTGCCTGCCGCCGCAGCATGAACAGCAGGGGCAGGAAACCAAGGATGGCAATGAGAAACAACCACCCCCGTGCCGGCACGCGCGGATCGCCGGGCTTGGGCTGCCGGGGGTTATCGTTGGGCTTCAGTTCTTCCGACATGTACGGTCTTTGCTGCGGCGATCGTAGCACCACGATACCCGGGGTGCAATGAGCCCGAAGGTCCGGCACACGAATTGCCACGCCGTCTGTCCTGACCCCCGATCCCCGCCGCCGCACGCCTACCCCTCCCCCGTCAGGCTCCGCGCCTCCCCGTCGTCCGTCCCGCCATGCTCGGAATTCGCGCCCGACGCGAAAATTTTGTGGCGCACCTCAGGTCGTCTGGTATGGTCCCCGGCCCTTGCAGCACGCCAACTTGAGGTCGGCGGCGTTGCGCGAGCTAAACAGACAACTCGGAGAGTCGAGGAATTGTCGACGTGAACTCCAAGAAGCACGCCAGTAAGAAGTCCGCTGCCGGTCCCGGCAAAGGCAAGATCGTGGGCGCCGCTACCGCTGCCTCCATCCTGGGCGGCGGTGCCGCCGCCACCCCCAAAGCCGCCGCCAAGGGCGGCAAGGCCGTGGACCCGGAATGGGACCGCTATCGCCAGATCCTGATCGATCTGCGCGAGCAACTGGTCCGCCAAATGAACGGCCTGGCCAAGGAGTCCGCCGAGCAGCTGCCCGGATACAGCATGCACATGGCGGATTCCGGCACGGATAATTTCGATCGTGATTTCGCCCTCAGCCTGCTTTCGAGCGATCAGGACGCCATCTACGAAATTGATGAGGCGCTGAAACGCATCGAGCGTGGCAGTTACGGCGTGTGCGAACTGACCGGGAAGTCCATCCCCAAGGCCCGCCTCGACGCCATCCCCTGGGCCCGCTTCACCGTGGAAGCCCAAGGACAACTCGAACGCGAAGGCGCCCTCCGTCATCGCCGACTGGGTTCGCTCGGGACGCTCGACGCCGGCGCCCCTGCCGAAATCGAGGAGGACGATGAGGTCGAGGAAAAACCCGCGAAGGAAAAGGAGTAAGTCATGCCCCGTGAAATTGTAACCATCGAATGCACCGAAGCTCGCAAGGAAGGCAAGTCCCCGAGCCGGTACACCACCACGCGTAATAAGAAGCTCATGACGGAAAAGGTGGAACTGATGAAGTTCAACAAGCACCTCCGCCGCCATACCCTCCACCGGGAAATCAAGTAACCCTCCCGGTCCACTCCGCGATCCCAGTCCCGATTTCCGTATGCCGCGCAAGACCCATTCCGACCGCGATTCAGGGCCCCGCTCCCGTTCCGTCGAGATCCGCACGCCCCGTCCCAAGCCGAAGATCGACTTCACCGTCGACGCACTCGACTTCAAGAACGTCAACCTGCTCCGCCAGTTCGTCACGGAACAGGGACGGATCCTGCCCCGGAAGTACACCGGCCTCCCCGCCCACTACCAGCGCCGTCTGACCCTGGCGATCAAGCGCGCCCGGCAGATGCGCCTGATGAAGTAGGAGCCCCACGCGCCCCTCCCTCTGGGATGGGCGCGTCGTTTTTTGGCTATCAGTTGCAAACGATTTGCGAGAAAGTCCCCTCCCGAGCCCGCCCCCCCCCTGCCATGCGACCGCTCCTCGTGTTCCTCTCGCTCGTCCTCGCCCTCGCGGCCCCAGCCGCTGAGCCGCCCCCCGCGGCGTCCCCCCCGCCGCCCTTCATCCTCACCACCTTCCTCCCCGTCCATTCGATCGCCACCTCCCTCGCCGCTCAGGACGCGCGCGTGGAAAACTGGCTCCCCGCCGGCATCGACCCCCACGACTTCCAGTTCTCCGCCCGCGATCTGCGCCGCTTGCGCGATGCCCGCGTGCTGATCGCAGGGGGGCTTGGGCTGGAAAGCTGGGACCAAGCCCGTCTGCGACGCATCTCCGGAAATCCCACGCTCCAACTGCTGGAGGCCAGCGCCGGGATCCCCACCCATCTCCTGATCGCTGCGGATCCCAACGCCGCGAAACACGATCATGGCCCGGATCACGACCACGACCACGACCACCATCATGGTGCGGGCCCCAATCCGCACTTCTGGCTCGATCCCTTGCTCATGCGACACGCGGTGACGAACGTGTGGATGAAGCTGGTGGAACTGAATCCAGAGAAGCGCAGCAGCTACGACGCACGCGCCCGCGGGTATCTGGAGCGCTTGGACCGCCTGCACGCCGAGTTCGAATCGGGTTTGGCGGTATGCCGATCCACTGCGTTCATCACCTACCACGATGCGTTCCCCTACCTGGCGCGACGCTACCAACTGAATCTCGCCGGCGTGGTCGAGACCAGTGCCGCTGAAGAGCCCTCGGCCCGCGAACTGGCCGCGCTGTACCAAAAGGTCCGCCAACAAGGCGTGAAGGTGCTGTTCACGGACGGACCAGCACCGCGCCTCGCCCGACGAATCTCGGCCGATCTCAACCTGCGGCTCGCCTCGCTCGAAACGCTGGAGACCGGCACCCTGGCTCCGGAGGCCTACGAGGCCGGTATGCGCCGCAACCTCGCGACCCTCCGCACCGCCCTGGCCCCCTCCCTTCCATGACCGTCGCCGCGCGCACGGGACCCGCCCTGGATGTCCGAGACGTGGAGGTGGTGCTCGGCGGCCGGACCATTCTCTCCCACATCACCCTGTCGATCCCGCGCGGCGAATTGGTCGCCCTCATTGGCCCCAACGGCGCCGGAAAGACCACGCTCCTCCGCTGCTGCCTCGGACTCCTGCCCGTGGCCTCCGGAGTTATCCAACTGCTCGGGGAAAGGGATCTGCGCCGGGCTCTGCCCCGCGTCGGTTACGTCCCACAACGCCTGGCCCTCGATACCGGGCTGGCCCTCAGCGTCCGCGAATTCCTGGCCTTGCGCCGCAGCAAAACACGCAATTGGTTTTGGCGAAGCGCCGAAGACATCGACGCCGCGATGCCCTCCGTGGCCTCCGAATTGGGCGTGAATGCCCTGCTGGGCAAGGCGGTGGGAAGCCTCTCAGGAGGCCAACTGCAGCGGGTCCTCATCGCCTTCAGCCTTCTCGAACGCCCGGAGATCCTCTTCCTGGACGAACCCACCGAGGGGGTGGACGCCCCGGGTGAACGGACCTTCTACGAGATCATTTCAGACATTCACCGCGCGCACCAACTCACCGTGGTCCTGGTGTCCCACGATCTCTCCATGGTCCATCGCCATGCCTCCTGGGTCGTGGCATTGAATGGACGCGTGTGTTGTGCCGGGAAACCCGACGACATCATCCGCGAGGACGCGTTGCGCGAGGCTTACGGACTGCACGTGGCTCCCTACCACCACGACCACCATCATCACAGCCACAGTCACGGCCCCGGACCCGGTCATGACCACGGCCACCGCCACGAGCACGGCGCCTCCGGGCCGCCGTCCCCGCCCTCGCATGTTCCTTGAACCGTTCATGCAGCGCGCCCTTCTGGGTGCGCTGATCCTCACCCCGCTCTGTGCGCTGCTGGGAGTCTACGTCACGGCACGGCGCATGGCGTTCTTCAGCGACACCGTGGCGCATGCCTCGCTGGCCGGAGTGGCACTGTCCTTCCTGGTCGGTCTGTCCAGCCCAACGCCCGGGATGCTCGTGGTCAGCCTCATCGTCGCCGGGATCATCATCTGGCTCCGCGAGCGCAGCAATCTGTCGAATGACACCATCATGGCGCTCCTGCTCACCGGTTCCGTGGCGCTGGGCACCGCCCTGCTCTCACGCCTCCACGGTTACCGAGCGGAACTCCATCGAACCCTCTTCGGCGATATCATCGCGGTCGAAAATACTGAGCTTTGGCTCGCGCTCGCACTCCTGGTCGGCGTGGTGATTCTGAGCAACTGGGCGCTCAGTCCGCTCTCCCTTATCTCCGTAAACGAGGATCTCGCACATGTTTCGGGCATCCCGGTGCGCTGGTTCAACTACGGCTTCGTCCTGATTCTCACGCTCACTGTGACCATCACCATTCGCTTGGTCGGTATCCTCCTGGTCGGCGCCTTGCTGGTGATTCCGCCCGCCACCGCCCGTCAGCTCAGCACCAATCTGCGGCAGGAAATCTGGCTCGCGGTAACCTGCGGCGCGGTCTCCGGCGTCGGTGGTGTGCTCCTTTCGCACCGCCTCGACATCCCCTGCGGTCCGGCCATCGTCCTCCTGGCGATCGTCCAGTTTGCCGTCGCTCTCGGATGGAGCCAGATCCGACGCACCCGGCGCCCCAAACTCGCGAACGCATGAAGAAGCCCACTTCCGGCCACACCGGCGCACCGTGCGCGTGCCCAAGCCATAGCCATAGCCACAGCCACGCCCCCTCCCCTTCCCCGACTCCTCGCCGCGATCCCGCCGAACGTTTGCGACGGGAATCCCGCCGGATTACCGGCCCCCGGCAGGCCATCCTCCACATCCTGCAGCACCATCCTCACCCGCTGACCAACAAGGAGATCTTCGCCGCGCTGCGCCCCGGCGAGTGCGACCTCGCCACGGTCTATCGGTCCCTCCACCTGCTCGAGGGCATGGGGCTGGTGACCCGCTATGACTTCGGGGACGGTGTCGCGCGATTCGAAATGGCCCGGGATGAACCCGGTCACCATCACCATCACCTCGTGTGTTCGCAGTGCACCGCCATCGTGGAGATCGAGGACTGCCTCGCCGCCGAATGGGAATCCCGCATCGCCGCCCAGAGCGGTTTCCGCATGGTGACCCATAAATTGGAATTCTTCGGCATCTGCCCCACCTGCCAGAATCTCCCGCCGACCGCGGACCGACCGACCTCGCGGCGGAGCGCGACGACGCCAACAAAAAGGGCCGCGCCCAAGCGCGGCCCTTCGAATTCGAGTCAGGTTGTCGGATAGGTTCTGGTTCGTGTATTGGTTCCAGTCTTGGTTCAGTCTTGGTTCTACCTGCGTTCTGTTCGGTCAGGCTTCGCTTGGTTCGTCGGCCCAGTCGCTCAGCTTGATGAGCTCGCGGACCTTTCGTCGTTCATAGCGGTGCTTTTGGGCTTTCTGCGGCCTGCTGTCGACGTTCTTCAGGTGGTACCGATGACTCTGAACCACGTCGCCGATCTGTTGATGGGACTTAGCCATGTTTCGGATCTCTGGGTTTTGGCGTCGATCACCCTGCAAGAAAACGAGACGACCGTGTTGGAGTCTGTGGGGGACTCCGGCCATCTCGCCGCGTCGTTGAGAGCGATTCTCATTGACGTCTTCGCGGGTACTGATAGTCCCGCCCGCCATTTCGTTCAAATTATTTTTCTGGATTGTTTCACTTCTTTCCGGTCGCGCCCGGCCTCCGAGATTTCCCTTTCGCGCCAACCCCCACCTCCTCAAATTTCCCTAGCCGTTTTCACGTACCATGAATGACGCAGCCCAACGCCTTCGCGAATTCGCACCCGCGCGCGAATTCTTCGTCGGCATCGACTCCGACGGATGCGTGTTCGACACCATGGAGATCAAGCACAAGGAATGCTTCTCTCCCATGTTCATCAAGCACTTCGGCCTCCAGGCGGCTTCGAAGTTCGCGCGCGAGGCCTGGGAGTTCGTCAACCTTTACTCCCGAACCCGAGGCATCAACCGATATCCCGCGCTCTCCAATGCCCTGAACCTCCTTGCCGAGCGCGAGGAAGTCCGCGCCCGTGGCGTCGTCGTGCCCTCCTCCGATGAACTCGATGCCTGGATGGCGCGCGAACCACGGCACTCCCTCGCCGCTCTCAAGGCCGAGGTGCAGCAACGCGGCAACCAGGAGCTCGCCCCCACGCTCGAATGGTCCCTCGCCGTCGATCATCAGATCGAGGACATCGTCCATGGCATCCCCCCCTTTCCAGGCGTGCGCGATTGCCTGGAACGCCTGCGCGGTGCCGCCGACGCGATGGTGATCTCGCAAACCCCCGGGCCCGCGCTGGAGCGCGAATGGGCCGAACATGATCTCCAGAGCT
Source organism: Verrucomicrobiales bacterium (assembly GCA_020845805.1). Taxonomy (GTDB): domain Bacteria; phylum Verrucomicrobiota; class Verrucomicrobiia; order Limisphaerales; family CAIMTB01; genus CAIMTB01. The sequence continues at coordinate 10,082 of JADLFD010000141.1, forward strand.
TGGTCGCCCTCATCGCCGGCCAGGAAATGGGCACCAAAAAAGACCACCTTCGCCTCGCCACGCAGGGGAAATATCATCCGACAAAGGTCCTCATGATCGGCGATGCGCCCAGCGATTTCACCGCCGCGAAGAGCAACAACGCCCTCTTCTATCCCATCGTCCCCGGCCGCGAGGACGCTTCCTGGAGCCGCTTGCTGACCGAGGGCTTCGACGCCTTCTTCAGCGGCGCCTTTGCCGGCGACTACGAAGCCGACCTCCTCCGTGAATTTCAGGCGTGCCTGCCCGAGCGGCCTTCCTGGTGACCGGACACCCCGCACCCGACCTCCTTCGCTCCTGTGTCCAGTCCCTCCCCGGCGGTCCCTGTACTCGCCGCTCCGCGTGACCCGCGATCGGAACGCCGCGCCCTGGCGATTCTCCTCCTGCTGGGGACGCTCTTCTTCGTGCTGCGTTGGGCGGGGCCTTCGAACCTGACCGACAACGACCAGGAACGCCCTGCGTCATACGTGCTCGACGCCGTGGTCAACCACCACTGGCTCGCGCAGCAGGACTGGACCGGGGACCTCACCTCCAAACCTCCGCTCTACACGTGGCTGGCCGCCACTTTCTCCACGATCGCCGGGCGAGTGTCGCTGTTCACCCTCTACCTCCCGTGCGGACTCGCGATCGTCGGCACCGCCTGGCTCACCGCGCGCGAAACCACGCGTATCGCCGGCTGGCGAAGCGGATTCCTGGCCGGCTGGTTCGTCCTCGTGAATCCGCTCTCGGCCAAACTGATCGCGCTTGCCCGCACGGACGCGGTGTTCACCTTCACCGTCTCCCTGACGGCGATGCTGGCATTCCGAGCATGGACCCACCCCAACTCGCCGTGGATCCGCGCTTGGATCGCCGCGACCGCGGCCACGCTGACCAAGGGTCCTTTGGGGATCTGGATGGGATTCTGCGGACTCGCCGCCGCCTACGCAAAGCGGGAACCCCGCGCGGCACGACCCGCCCTGCTTCCCCAGTTGGCCGGACTGGCCCTGCTGCTTGCGGTGGCGGGTGGATGGTTCCTGCTGGCCTGGCAGTCCACGGGAGACGCGCTGGTCAACAAGATGCTCAAGGCCGAACTCGTTCAACACGCCGTGCGCCGCGACAACACGTTGCCGGGAGCCGGCCTGCTCCTCGTCCCCGCCTACTTCCTCGGCCGCTTCGCGCCCTGGAGCGTCCTGGCGGTCGCGGGTGCCTGGCTGGCTTGGAGAACGCCAGGGCCGCTCACCGAAGCCTCACGTTTCCGACGGTTTTGCGCCGCCTGGATCGCCGGCGGAATCCTCGTGCTCGGTCTGGCGAGTCATCAGCGTGGAGATCTCGTGTCCCCCCTGGTCCTGCCCGGGGCCGTCCTTGCCGCCAGCGTGGCCGAACCCTGGTTCCGGCGCGGGTCGGACCGGAAGTTCCTCGTCGGACTCGCGGTCCTCGGCGTGGTCGCCGCCCTCGGACTCCAAATCCAGCACCAGCAACGCCGGTTGGATACCTTTGCCTCGTCGGCCGGCTGCGCCCAACTGGCGCGGACCTACCTGGCCCAGGGCGGACAACCCGCGCGCTTGCTGCACCTGGACACGCCCTACGCGCTGCAGTTTCACCTGCAGACAATGGAACGCGCCGTGACTGGCGCAGAGGCAGCCACCCGTCTCGTGGCAGACCCCACCCTCCATGTCGCGCTCTCCGACCGTTCCCTGCTGGAGCCCCATCTCGCCGCTGCCCTGGGTACCCTTCATACAGTGGCACGCTGGCCCGCCGGAACAGGAACGCCACGCCTCGAGATCCTGCAGTTCCAGCCGGTCCCCGCTCGCGCACCTTGAGGGCCGGACAACGACCGAAAAACGGCGTGGGACTCAGGCATCCTGTGGCTTTGACAGAGGAACGCCGCGCCGTATGCTCGCCGGCCCTATGAATAGGAACCCGCATGTGGCGGTGGTAGGCGCGACCGGTGCCGTGGGTATCGAGATGATCGAGACCCTCGAGAAGCGACATTTTCCCGTGGGCCAACTGACGCTCCTCGCGTCGGCCCGATCGGTCGGCAAGAAGCTCACCTTCCGCGGCACTCCCGTCGCGGTGAAGGAACTCACCGCCGCGTCCTTCGCCGGCATAGACATTGCCCTGTTCAGCGCCGGAGGCGGCATCTCGCGCGAGTTCGCCCCGCTCGCCGCCCAGGCCGGCTGCACTGTGATCGACAACTCCAGCGCCTTCCGCATGGATGACCATGTGCCGCTGGTGGTCCCCGAAATCAATCCGGAGGATGTCCGCTCTCATCGCGGCATCATCGCCAATCCGAACTGCACCACCGCCATCACGCTCATGGCGCTGCACCCGCTGCACAAGGCCTTCGGCGTGAAGCGCGTCATCGCCTCCTCCTACCAGGCGGTCTCCGGAACCGGCGCCAAGGCCATCGAGGAACTCGAACGCCAAGTGCGCCAGATCGCCGCCGGCGAGACGCCCACTCGCGAGGTCTACCCGCATCAGATCGCCTTCAACGTGCTCCCGCACGTGGACTCATTCCTCCCCGACGGGTACACGAAGGAGGAGATGAAGCTGCAGAATGAGGGGCGCAAAATCATGCACCACCCCACGCTGCGGGCGAGCATCACCTGCGTGCGCGTCCCGGTATACCGCGCCCATTCGGTCGCCGTGTCTGCGGAGTTCGAAAGGCCGATTACCGCGGAGGCAGCGCGCGAAGTGCTGGGTCGCTCGCCGGGCATCGACGTGGTCGACAACCCCGCCAAGAACGAATACCCGCTGCCGCTCTACGTCTCCGGCAAGTACAACTGCCAGGTGGGTCGCATCCGCCAGGATTGCGCCCTCGATAATGGCCTCGCCTTCTGGGTCGCCGGCGATCAATTGCTCAAGGGCGCCGCGCTCAACGCCGTGCAAATCGCGGAACTCCTGATCTGAACCCAAGCGCCTGCGCGCTGCGCTGCGCTGCACACGCACACGCTCACGCCGAGGGCGTCACGCCCCTGGCCAGGGGTCGCCCCCGTCGCTGCCAGCGCAGCGCCACCAGCGCCAGCACGGCGGTCAGCACAAGCATCACCGTCGCGGCCGCGTTCACCTCAGGACTCACACCGCGTCGCGCGGAGGCATAGATGTAAACCGGCAGGGTCGTGGATCCCGGACCGCCGTTGAAGAAACTCAGCGCGAAGTCGTCCAGGCTCAACGTCAGCGCCAGCAACGCACCCGCCACCACCCCGGGTCGCAACGCCGGCAGCGTCACGTGCCAGAACACTCGCGCCGGGGTCGCCCCCAGATCGCGTGCCGCTTCGGCCAGGGCCGGATCCAGGGAAAGCGCGCGGGCGCGAACCACCAACGCCACGAAGGGAAGTTGCAGGCCGACGTGACCCAGAATCATCTGGGTCATCCCTGGTTCCCACGCGGTCAGCCATCGCCGCACCCACGAGAAAAACAGGACGAGTGAGATGGCCGAGACAATGTCCGGCACCACCGTCGGCAGGCGCAACAAGCCCTCGCGCCACCCCTGCGCTCGTTTCGGATCCCGCCCCACCCCATAGCCAAGCAGCGTACCCAGCACGACCGAGATCGAGGTGCTCGACAAGGCCAGGATCACGGAATTGAGGACGGCCGCACGCAACGCCTCATTTCCCGCCGCCGCGCGGTACCACGCCCAGGTGAACCCACCCCACCCGGAGCCCAACCGCGCTGCATTGAACGAATGCACCACCAGCACGAGGAGCGGCACCCAGACGAGACCCAACGCCCCCCACGCCATCCAGCCCTGTCCCGGAATGGCCATCCGCCGCCTCATCCGCCCCTCCCCGGCTGGCGCGACCGGGAGCGACCCCGGCGTGTCCACCCTGCGCTGAGCAACAACCCTAACAACGTCACCGTGGCCGCCGCGGAACCGAACGGCCAATCACGGCTGGCTCCAAACTGTTGCTGGATCAAACTCCCCAGCAGGGTCACCTGCCCGCCGCCCAACAACTCCGGGATCACAAACTGGCCCATCGCCGGCAGAAAAACCATCGCCACCCCTGCGCCCACCCCCGGCCGGATCTGTGGCCAGAGTGCATGCCGAAAAACCGCCGGTCCCGCCGCCCCCAGGTCCGCCGCCGCATCCACCTGCGTCCAGTCCACCCGTTCCACGGAGGCGTAAACCGGCAGCGCCATGAAAGGCAGGAAATCACAAAACATGACCAGGCCCACCGCGAACCAACCGGGATACAACGCACCTCCAGCGGGAAGCCATCCCCATGCCACGGCCCACGAAGCCAGCGGGCCGCCAGCACCCAGCAGGACCTGCCAGGCGTAGGTCCGAATGAGGAGGTTTGTCCAAAATGGCACCACCAACAGGCCCAGGGCCAGAGCCCGCCCGCGCGGACCACGACTCGCCATGAAGAACGCCAAGGGAATGGAGGCGGCCGCCGTGGCCACCACCACCACCGTCGCGACCGTGAGCGTCCGCAGGAGTACGCGGGGATAGAGCGGTTCCCACCCCAACTCTCCCCAACCCGCCAACCGGCGGTAGTTCTCCCCAGTCAACGGACCCTGGATTCCCCCGTAGTCGCCTCGCGTGAGAAAGCCCGCCCCCACCACCAACATCAAGGGAAGAAAGACCAGCACCGCGAGCCAAGCCCATCCCAGTCCGGCGCCAAGCGCGACGCCGGAAAAACGCACCCTCCATGGCGAGGTTCGTACCGTCCTCATCCCCCCACCTCCCAGAAGAGCAGATGCTCCCGGGGCAGGCTCAATTCCACGCAGTCCCCCTCTCGCCACGCGCTCTCCTCCCCGGCCCGGCCACACCGCGCCCGCAGACTCCACTCCCCCAACCGAATCGACACTTCCAAACCCGCGCCTTCGAACCGCACGGACTCCACCTTCCCTTGCCACCCCGAGGCCGTACCGCGGGCGGCCCGTCGCAGTTCGAGGTGTTCGGGCCGAATACCCACCTCGACCTGCCCTCCCGTCGTGCAGGTCAACTCGCCGGGCGCCACGACCAGTCCACCAAAGGGAAGCTCCACCAGCCACTCCCGCCCCTCCTGCGCCTTCACCCGCGCCGTCCAGACGTTGCAGGCGCCCAGAAATTCCGCCACGAAACGGGTGCGCGGCCGATCGTAGAGCGAGACCGGATCGCCCCACTGCACCACCCGCCCGGCTCGCATCACTGCGACACGATCACTCAGGCTCAGCGCCTCCTCCTGGTCATGCGTCACGAGGATGAACGTGATGCGCGTCCGCCGCTGCAAGGCACGCAACTCCGATTGGAGTTCCAGACGCAACTGCCGATCCAACGCCGCCAACGGCTCGTCGAGCAGCAGCACCTCAGGCCGATTGACCAGGGCCCGTGCCAACGCCACGCGCTGTCGCTGCCCCCCCGAAAGCTCATCCGGCCAGCGTCCCCCAACCCCCGCCAAACGTACCCAGTCCATGGCCTCTGCCACCTGCCGTGCCCGCGTCACACGATCCACCCCCCGCATGCGCAATCCGAAGCCGATGTTGTCCGCGACATTCAGATGCGGAAAGAGGGCGTACGACTGGAAGACGGTATTGACCGGGCGCCGATGGGCCGGAACCGCGGCGGCGGGTTTCCCGCGCAACCACACTTCACCTCGGTCGGGAAGATCCAAACCCGCAATCAAGCGTAACAGGGTCGATTTGCCGCAGCCCGAAGGGCCCAGGATGGAAAAGAATTCCGCCGACTGCACCGCCAGCGAGACTCCCGCCAGCGCCACCGCACCTTCGAAGGCACGATGAACGTCGCGCAACTCCACCGACGGCACTTCCGCCGAACCCTGGGCGGGTTCACCACCTCCAGGATCCCGGAGCCGTGCGTCCATGCGCGGCCAAGCAAAACGCGGACGCGTCCCCAAGGGAAGCGCGTCCGCGTAGGAAACGTATTTCGATGGGACCGGGGGGGTGACACCTGCCCGAACGGGAAGGCTCCCCACCCCACCCCGCTCAGCGTCGCGGAGGAGCCGAGGTCCGCTCCAACGTCCACGTCCAATCATGATCCCCGGCCGGCACCGTGGGCGGGGCATAGGTTTCGTCAATGCGCTCCTTCGGAACCGAGGACTTCCACTTCTTGATCTCCGCATGGCCGTCCGCGAAGGAGAAGCCGCAGGCGTTGTTGTGATAGTTCGCCGGCAGATCGATCCATCGCCGATCGGTCTGCGAATTAAAGAACGCGCCGTCGTTGATGCTGTCCGGATGCTCATCGACAAACACCCACAGCTTCGACGGACCGGGATCGCTCACATCGGTCGTCTTTTCGAAGATCTTCTCGCAGTTCAACAGGCCGTCGGTCGCGGCTTTGTTCCCTTTGCCGATCGCACCGTTCATCGAAATGCTGCGCACACGCTCGGTCCAGCCCTTGCCGCGTTGGGACCGCGAGACCCGCTTGTCCGCCGGGCATTTGTAGATCGCCGCGGAATTGCCGGCGTACTTGGCCAGGACGGAATAATCGTTGTCCTGCAGGTACAGTTTGTTGGTGTTGTGCGAACTGGTATCCCACGTCAGCCAACCCATCACCCAGGGGTAATACCCCGTGGTGGTCTGCGTGATCTTGCGACCCGACTGAGCCTCGCCGCCATGGATGTTCATGGGGTACTTCTCGTCGTTGTCACCGCAGTACAAGTGCACGGCGAGCACCAACTGCTTCGAATTGCTCATGCACTGGATGCCCTGGGCTTTGGTCTTCGCCTTGGCGAGCGCCGGCAGCAGCATGCTGGCGAGAATGGCGATGATCGCGATCACGACCAGGAGCTCAATCAGGGTGAAACCGCGGGACGAGGGATGAACAGGACTTCGAAGAGGTTTCATAGCCTTATGACCGAAGGTTGACTCCCGCTTTCGAAGCACGTCAAACCACCGGTGGCTGTCCGGCCGGCGTGCCGCGCAAAACACACCTGGTCGCTGCCCGGCACAGCCACGCTTCTCGGGCTCACACCCCCTCTTTCACCGCTGCACGCAGTCCCGTTTTCGCACCGCGGCTCAGGAATTCCGGCGCAGCGCCACGGGCAGGATCTTCATCTCGTTCCGGTATTTCGCCACCGTCCGGCGAGCGATCTTGATCCCCCGCGCCTTGAGTCGCGCCTCGATCTGATCGTCGGTGAGCGGGGCGTTCGGGTCCTCGGCCTTCACCATTTCCGCAATAAATTCCTTCACCCCGGTGCTGGCCATGGCCCCACCATCGGAGGTGGCCACGCCGCTGGTGAAGAGCGCGCGCATCTCGATGATGCCCTGGGGCGTGCTCATATACTTGCCGGAGACCGCCCGGCTCACGGTGGTCTCATGCACCCCGACCGCCTCGGCGACCAGGGCCATCGTCATCGGTTTCAGATGCGCACGACCCCGCAGGAAAAAGCCCTCCTGCCGCCGCACGATCTCCTCGGAGATGCGGCGGATGGTCTGTTCCCGCTGGTCGAGGCAGCGGATGAGAAACTTGCCGGCACGCATCTTCTCCTTGAGATAGTCGCGCACCTCATCGTTGGTGGCCGCCTGGGTGAGAAGGTCCTTGTAGGAATGGCTGATGCGCACCCGCGGCAGCGCTTCGTCGTTCAGCGACACCACCAACCCGGTGTCGGTGGCCGTGACGGTGACCTCCGGCAGCACATACTCGGGCAGTTCCGAGGACATCTCCAGCCCCGGCCGCGGCTGCAATTTGGCGATGTTCTCCGCCGCATCCTGAATCTCGTCCGGATACACCCCCAGCGCATCCCCGATCTCCTGGTAGCGCCGCCGGCCCAACGCTTCGATGTGGTCGCGAACCACGCGGTACTCGATGGAATCCTGCTTCCCGTAGCGCTCCAACTGGAGCAGGAGACACTCGCGCAGGTCGCGGGCGGCAATGCCGGCCGGGTCCAAGGCCTGCACGTGTTTGAGCGCCTGCTCCAGAACAGCCGGCTCAATCTCGTTCTGCTCGGCCAACGCCGCCAACGGAGTGGCCAGGTAGCCCTCCTCGTTCAGGTTGCCGATGATCAACTCCGCGATCGGCCGGAGGGACTCGGGCGTTTCCGAAACCTGAAGCTGCTCCTCCAGGTCCACCCGAAGCGATTTGGGCTGGGTGAGACTGTCGAACAGGAATTGGCGCTTCTCGTCGTCCACGTCCGCCTGCCGCAGTGGCGCGTTGGTCTGCGAGAAATAGTCGCGCCACTCCTGGTCGAGCTGGGTCAACTGCTCGAGCCGCGCCTGAAAATCGTCCACCACCGCCGCCGGTTTCTCAGTCGTCGGGTCGTACAACACGTCCGCGGGGGGCTCCGCCGGATCCATGGCACTCAACTCCGCCGACCCCGCCCCGCCCTCCTGCCCCGGGCGCTCAAGCTGAGGCATGTCCTCCAGCACCGGGTTCTGGGCCATTTCCTGCTCCACGAGGTTTCGCAACTCCAAAACCGGTGCCTGCAGCAGCGCGAGCGACTGCTGCATCTGCGGCGAGAGCACTTGCTGGAGAGCAAGTCCCTGGCTGAGTTGCATTCCTTGAGCCATTGCCTTGGAGGACGATGCGTGCCCAAACCCCTCGGCTCAAGCCCGGCCACCCGTCCGCGTCGCGGACGCCCCGGGGCCCGAGCGAGCCTTCAACGGCGAGCATGCCATCCAGGCTTTCCGAACTTCTCCTCCATCCACGCCCGGATCCGTCCCGCCGCAACCCCACCATGGTCGCCCTCCGCACGCCAGCCTTCCCTGAGCGCGGATTTCATAGGCTCCAGACCCACCCCGAGATTCGCCACGAACGCCTCGTGGGACCGGTCCGCCCGATAGGCGGGTCGGTGCGTGGGCATCCTGAGACATCGCGCGATCCACGTGAGATCCATCGACAGAAGAAACGTTCCGTGAAACAGAACCGTGCGACTCCGTCGACGCTGGGCGTTCCCAGACACCTTCCGCCCCCGCCATACCAGGTCCGTAAAGCCCTGCACCTCAACGGGCTCACCCAGAACCCGTGCCAGCACCCCCCGTTGGCGTTCCATGATCCAGGTATTGGTCCCCGTGACGCTTTCCAGCGCAGGGTCCCAGCCCATCGGCAACACCAGGCTGTACGCCAAACACCCCGGCCCCAACACCACCGTCCCGCCGCCGCTCGTCCGCCGCAGCACGGGAATCCGCGCCGCCTCGCAGGCCGATAAATCCACCTCCGCGGCCCGCGCGTTGCCATACCCCACCACCACGTACACTTGTTGCGGCTCGAAAACCCGCAGGACCGCTTCCGACGGATCTCCCTCGCAGGCATCGAGAAGCGCCTCGTCCAAGGCGAGGTTTTCCGCCGGATCCGAGCCCGTCTGGTCGAGGTATTTCATTTGAGCGAGGAAGGGCCGCCGCTATGCTCCGCCGCGCCCTGGCGCCTGCACCTCCGCCGCGATCGTCTTGTGAACAACTCTACCGACCGAACCCCACCCGCCCCCGTCACTGCCCCGACGCCCGAAGCCGTGAATCCTTCGCCGGAGGCCGATGCGGCGACCTGGCTCAAACTGATCGAACACGTCCTCGCGCGCGAACTCCAGCGCCAGCGGCCCGAACAGGCCCATGGCTTTCTCGAGAACGTCCTGACCGCGCTGCGCCAGACGGGCGTGCCCGCCCCTTCGCTTACCCATAGCCCCTACCGCAACACGGTCGAGGTGCACCAGCAACCCCCGTATCCGGGAAACCTCGCCATTGAACGTCGCATCAAGAGCCTCTGCCGCTGGAACGCCATGGCCATGGTGGTCCATGGCAACAAGGTCTCCGACGGTCTCGGCGGCCACATCTCCAGCTACGCCTCCTCGGCCACGCTCTACGAGGCTGGCTACAACCACTTCTTCCGCGGCGGCGACGACGGCGAACTCGCCGATCTGATCTATTTCCAAGGCCACGCCACGCCCGGAAATTACGCACGCGCCTTCCTCGAGGGACGCCTCACCTCGCGCCACCTCCAGAACTTCCGCCGCGAACTGGCCGAGGGCGGCGGCCTGTCTTCGTACCCGCATCCCTACCTGATGCCGGACTTCTGGCAGTTCCCCACGGTCTCCATGGGCTTGGGCCCCATCAACTCGATCTACCAGGCGCGCTTCATCCGTTACCTCAAAGGACGCGGCCTCCTCCCGGGCACCCGCGAACCCCGAGTCTGGGCCTTCATCGGCGACGGTGAAAGCGACGAACCGGAATCGCTGGGCGCCGTCGCCATGGCAGGTCGCGAGCACCTCGATAACCTCACCTGGATCGTCAACTGCAACCTGCAGCGCCTCGACGGCCCGGTCCGCGGCAACTCCAAGATCATCCAGGAACTCGAAGGCGTCTTCCGCGGCGCCGGATGGAACGTCATCAAGCTGATTTGGGGCCGCGACTGGGATCCGCTGTTCGCCCAGGATTCCGACGGCCTCCTGCAACGTCGGCTCGACGAGTGCGTCGATGGCGACTTCCAGAAGTTCTCGGTCGAGACGGGGAGTTACATTCGCAAACACTTCTTCGGGAAGTACCCCGCCCTCAAGGCGCGCGTCAACCATCTCACCGACCTGCAGCTGACCAAGATGCTGCGCGGCGGTCACGACCCGGTGAAGGTCCACGCCGCCTTCCACGCCGCCGTCCATCACCAGGGCCGACCCACCGTCATCCTCGCCAAGACCGTGAAGGGCTACGGCCTCGGGGAAGCCGGAGAAGGCCGCAACATCTCGCATCAGCAGAAGAAGATGAACGAGAAGGAACTCCGCGAGTTCCGCCAGCGATTCGATATCCCGATCTCGGACGAGGACATCGCCGAGCTCCCGTACTACCGCCCCCCCGAGGACAGCCCGGAAGTGCAGTACGTCCGGCAACGCCGCGCCGCCCTGGGTGGCGCGATCCCCAAGCGCGTCGTACGCGCTCCCGCACTCTCCGTCCCCGCCCTGGAGGAATTCGCGGGAGACGCCCTCAAGGGCTCCGGCCATCGCGAAGCCTCCACCACCATGGCCTTCGTCGATCTCCTCAAGCGCCTGCTCCGCAATGAGAAGATCGGGCGCCACATTGTCCCGATCATCCCGGATGAGGCCCGCACCTTCGGCATGGAGGCCATGTTCCCCGAGTTCGGCATCTACTCCTCGAAGGGACAGCTCTACGAGCCGGTCGACCGCAAGTCCCTCAGCTACTACCACGAGTCCAAGAGCGGTCAGATCCTCGAGGAAGGCATCACCGAAGCCGGCTCCATGGCGTCGTTTGTCGCGGCCGGTACGGCCCACGCCAACCTGGGGGTCACCACCATCCCCTTCTTCATCTACTACTCGATGTTCGGCTTCCAGCGCGTCGGGGACTCCATCTGGCTCGCCGGGGATAGTCGTTCCCGCGGCTTCCTGCTCGGGGCCACCGCCGGGCGCACCACCCTCAACGGCGAGGGACTCCAACACCAGGACGGCCATAGCCACCTGGCCGCCAGCACCATCCCCAACCTGCTCACGTACGACCCTGCCTTCGCCTACGAAATCGCCACCATCGTGGCCGAGGGGCTCGACCGGATGTACGGCCGAGGCGAGGACGTCTTCTACTACATCACCCTCTACAACGAGAACCATCCCCAGCCCGCCATGCCCGAGGGTGTCCGCGAAGGCATCCTCAAGGGCATGTACAAGTTCAAACCCGGCAAGGCCAGCCACCGACACAAGGTCCATCTCCTCGGTAGCGGCCCCCTCATCCGCAGCGCCCTGAAGGCCCAGGAGATCCTCGACCGCTACGACGTCTCCGCCGATGTCTGGAGCGTCACCAGCTACAAACTCCTCCGCCAGGAAGCCATCCTCTGCCGCCGTTGGAACATGCTGCATCCCGAGAACCCTCCGCGGGTCTCGTACCTCGAATCCGTCCTGGCCCGCGAATCCGGCAGCTTCATCGCGGTGTCCGACCACGTCCGTCTCGTCCCCGAGCAGATCGCCCCCTGGGTGCCCGGTGGCTTGGTGGCGCTCGGCACGGACGGTTTCGGCCGCAGTGAGACCCGCGAACGCCTGCGCCGCTTCTTCGAAATCGACGCCGAATCCACCGCCATCGCCGCCCTTCACACCCTCTCCGTCCGCGGCCAACTGCCCGCCTCCGTGGTGTCGCAAGCCATTGCTGAGTTGGGCGTCAACCCAGACCAGGTTACCCCGGAGCTCTGCATCCCATGACGCTCAAGGTGTTCTAGACCCGCCGCCTCGCACCGTCCCACGGGACCCGGATGACCACCCCCGCCACGCCTCCTCCCCCGCCGCCCCCACGCCAACTCGTCCTCCTCGTCGAGGACGACGAACTGGTGCGCATGACGCTGCGACTCATGCTGGAGCGCTCCGGGTTCGAGGTGCAAGAGGCCAAGCACGGCGGGGAAGCCGTCGTGCTCTACGACAAACGACCGGCCGATGTGGTGCTCACCGACCTGATCATGCCGGATGCCGATGGGCTCGAAACCATCCAGCACCTGCGCCGACTTCGCCCCACCCCCCGCATCATCGCCATGTCCGGCGGGGGCCGGATCAGCTCGAAGGACTACCTGAAACTTGCCGCCGCCCTGGGCGCGCGCCGTACCCTGACCAAACCCTTCAGTGAAGCCGACCTCCTCGAGGCTTTGCGCGCCGTCCTGACTAATCCCTGATGGGGACGTGAAACCCACCCTGCCGACCGACGCCCGGGATGGCTGCGTGGTTGACGCCCCGTCGCGGCAGCCGAACACTCTCAGGCGTGAGGGAGATCCGTCGTCACCGCACCATCGCCGCCCCTTCCGGCCCGAGGGCGGCCTCCCCCGCCTCCGAAAAAATCCCGGCTGCCGCCCCGGCCCCAGCCCCAGCCCGCTGACCCATGAACCCACCCTCCTCCGCGGCACCCCAAGCCAAGAAGAAGATTCTGCTCGTCGATGACAACGACGGACTCCGCCTGGTGCTCACCCGCTTGCTGGTCCGCGCCGGCTTCGAGGTCCAGGAGGCCCGGCACGGCGGCGAGGCCATCGCCCGCCATCGCCAGGACCCGGCCGATGTGGTGGTGACCGACCTCATCATGCCGGAGAAGGAAGGATTGGAGACGATTCTCGAGCTCAAGCGGATGCAGCCGAAGCTCAAGATCATCGCCATGTCGGGAGGCGGACGCGTCAACGCCCGCGACTACCTCACGCTCGCCGGGGCGCTCGGCGCGGCGCGCACGCTGGCCAAGCCGTTCTCCGACACCGAACTGCTCTGCGCCATCCAGGAAGTCCTCAACGCCCCGGATCCCGCGCCTCCGACCGTCTGACTGGGCCGGGCGCCGCCCCGGCCGGTGGCCGGTCAGCGGCGGATTGCCTTTACGGTTTGTCTACCGTTCCGGCGCCTGGGCGGCGCCACCCTCCTCAGCTGCCCTTCGCCCAGTCCACGCCGCGCATGTCACCGTCGCGGGCGAACTTGATGTGCATGCCGAAGGCGGAGGCCAGCATCTGCGGGGTATGGGTGCTGCCCGCCCCCGCCACATACCGGCGCAGGGTGTCGCGATAGTCGGGATGCGCGCATTTCTCGATCAGGGTTCGCGCCCGTTCCGCGGGGGATTTCCCACGCAGATCCGCCACGCCCTGCTCGGTGGCAATCACGCACACTGAATGCTCGCTGCTGTCGAGATGGCTCACCAGCGGCACGATGGTGCTGATCTTCCCGCCCTTGGTCACCGACGGGCAGGTGAAGATCGAAAGAAACGCGTTGCGCGCAAAATCAGCGGAACCCCCAATGCCGTTCATCATGTTGCGACCGAGGATGTGCGTGCTGTTCACGTTTCCGCTCAGGTCGACCTCGATCGCCGTGTTGATCGAGATGATCCCCAGACGGCGCACCAACTCCGGGTTGTTGGTGATCTCCTGCGGCCGCAGCACCAGCCGCGTGCGGAAGAATTCCCAATCGGCATAGATACCCTCGAGGGTCGGGGGGGGCACGGTGAGGGAG
>JADLFD010000142.1 GCA_020845805.1 Verrucomicrobiales bacterium
GTGGCTTCGTAGCCGTCGAGGCAGGGCATCTGACAATCCATGAGCACCAGATCGAAGCGTTCGCGTTGGAGGGCTTCGATGGCTTCCAGTCCGTTGGCGGCGAGATGGGTGGAGCAGCCCAGTTTTCGCAGCAGGGCCATGGCCACTTCCCGGTTGGTGGGGTTGTCCTCGGCGAGCAGGACGCGGGGCATCCGGGCGGCGGACGACGGAGCGGTCTCGGTCGAACCGGCCGGGTTGGCCGGCTTGAGTTGAGCCGGGGGGCTAGTGAGCAGTGCGGCGAGGACGGAGCGTAGCGAGGCGGCGCGGATGGGTTTGGCGAGGCGCGCGGCGAAGACGGTTTCGGCGTTCTGCGGCGCGAGATCGGGGTGTCCGGGCGACGTGATGAGGACGAGGCGGCTGTGAGTGAGGAGGGGGTTGGCTCGCAGACGTGCACCCAGGGCGGTGCCGTCCTCACCCGGCATGAGTTGATCAATGAACACCACGCGGAAGGGGTCGGAGCTCCGGGCGGCGGCGGTGAGCAGGGTGAGCGCGGTGTCGGCGTCCGGCGCCGACGTTGGGCGAGCCCCCCAGGAGCGCAGCATGGCGACGGACTGGCGTCGGACCTCGGGGTGATCATCGATGACGAGGATGCGTGTGTTACGCAACCAGATCCCCGAGTCGGGGGAGCAGGGGGATGGAGTGGCGGGCAGGCCGAGGGTGACGGTGAACCAGAATATGGAGCCCGCCCCGGGAGTGCTTTCCACACCGATCTGACCTCCCATCAACTCCACCAGCTGCCGCGAGATGGCGAGCCCGAGTCCGGTTCCACCGTATTTGCGGGTGGCAGACCCGTCGATTTGGGAAAAGGCGTGGAAGAGGTCGGTAAGATGTTCCGGTGCGATGCCGATTCCCGTGTCCCGCACCTCGAATCGCAGCGTGGCGCCCTGGTCACGTGTGGCGACGTGCGAGATCTGGATTCCCACCTCCCCGTGTTCCGTGAACTTGATGGCGTTGCCGACCAGGTTGGTGAGGATTTGGCGAAGTCGGCCGGCGTCGCCGCGCACGAAACGTGGCACCTCGGGTTTAAGGACGCAGGCGAGTTCGAGGCCTTTCTCGTGGGCGCGGACGGACAGGGCCTGAGCGGTCTCCTCGAGGGATTCGCGCAGATCGAAGTCCGCGGATTCCAGCTTCAGTTTGCGGGCCTCGATCTTGGAGAAATCCAGGATGTCGTTGATGAGGGTGAGGAGGGCATCGCCGCTGGAGAGGATGATCTCGGCGAAATGTCGTTGCTCATGGTTGAGCGGGGTTTCGAGGAGGAGTCCCGCCATGCCGATCACCCCGTTCATCGGGGTGCGGATTTCATGACTCATGTTGGCGAGGAACTCGCTCTTGGCGCGGCTGGCGCGTTCCGCTTGCTGGGCGGAGGCCTGCGCGTCCGAGACGGCGACACCGAGGCGTCGGTTGGCTTCGGTGAGTTCGCGCTGCGTGCGGGCGCGACGCAGGGCGAGGCCGAAGGAAACGCCCGCGGCCTGGAGCAGAGTGATCTCGCTCGGTTCCCACCGATGATCCCGCGTGCGGTCCTCGAGCCCAAGGAAGCCGGAGAGGCGGCCATCGATGCGGATGGGCACGAGGAGCAGGGATCGAATGCCGTGGGAGAGGAGGAGATCACGCAGGGGGGGGCCGAACTGATCGGGAGTCCCGCCGGTCGTTTCCTCCGTTCGCAGACGGTCCAGCACATGACTGGCGATGGCGTCGATGGGGAGGTGTTGGTCTGGGGAATTGGGATGTGGGGTCGATCCCGGGTTGATCCATTCGTAGAGATCCTGTCCATCCGGACCAGGTCCTCGGGTGTCGGAAGGAGTCCCGCAGGCGAAGGTGCGATCCACACCGGTCGCGGTTCCGAGTCGAGCCAACGCTTCGACGCCGCAGTTGGCGATCTCGGCGTCGGAGAGCAGAAGCGAGGTCATCTCGACCAGACCGTGGAGGAGATCATCCCGACGGCGGATCGCGTCTTCGGCGAGGATGCGTTCGGTGACATCCGTGAGGAAGTTCAGCGTGCTGGGGGCGCCTTCCCAGTGGATCAGTGCGGAATCCAGTTCGATCCAGCGCAACGGGCCGTCGCGCAGCGAGGCACGGAAGGCGTAGCGGGTGGGAACTTCCTCTCCATTGAGGCGCCGGCGATGCCGTTCCAGGACCATGCCTCGATCCTCCGGGTGGATGAACTCCAGGATCGACCGCCCATGGACCCGCTCGTGAGGACAGTCGAACATGCGCACCACCTTCTCGTTGAAGAAGACGATCGCCCCGTCGCGCACGACCAGGATCCCTTGGCCCGCGTTCTCGACGAGCACGCGGTAGCGCTCCTGGTTCTCCTGCATGGACTGCGTCCGACTCACGACCAGGGATTCCAACTTGCGCTGCTGACGTCGCACGATGGTGAATCCGACTGTGGTCAGCCCGGCGAAGGCCAGTGCCATAAAGGCGATGCCGCGCAGCAGGTAGGGGAGATGCTCGCGCAGGATGAGGCCGTACTCGAATTGATCCAAGGAGAGCCACGCCGCGCCCAACGAGGCGAGCAGGAGGGGGATCAGCCGCCAGGGGACTGAGTGACGACTGTCCGCTGGTGTTCCGGGCGGGGACACCAGGGGCGGGTCGGGGTTGGCGACCGGTGACGACATTCACATGGCGCGGCCTGCCGACTTGGGCGAGCACACCGCTCCGCAATGGCTTTCGGCTGAAAGCAGCCCTGACCTTAGAGCCCGTCCGATTCTTCGACGCGCCGTGAGGCGTAGGTTCTGGGGCGGGGGACTCCGCTTCAGCGTGGCTCGAATCCCCCGGACGGATCCGGGGATGGAGGGGCTGTTCTGAATCCCAAGCCAATATCCATCGTGGAGGTCCTGGATCCCGACATGCAGGGCGTTGGAATGACGCAGGACCGGCGTTGGCCTAGTGGAATCCGGTACGCGGATTCTGGGGCGCGCCCCTTGCCCTGGGCGGGATCCCTGAGGGAAGGTTTCCGCACACCATGGAATCCGAGTCCGTCTTCCCCAGGGGCCTTTCTCGGCACGCTTGGGCGGCGTGCCCGCGCTCCCTCGTCATTCGTGCGTGGGCACGGACCATGCCTTGGCTGGTGCTGTTCTTCCTGGGGACGGGATTCAGTGCCCGCGCGGCGAGCGCAGGGTCGCGGCCGAACGTGGTCCTGATCTATGCGGATGATATCGGCTACGGCGACCTGGGGTGTTACGGCGCGCATCGGGTGAGCACCCCGAATGTGGATGGACTGGCGCGTGAGGGATTGCGGTTCCTGGATGCGCATTCCCCGGCGGCGACGTGCACCCCTTCGCGCTATGCCTTGCTGACCGGCGAGTATGCCTGGCGCCGAAAAGGGACCGGCGTGCTCCCCGGGGATGCGGCCTTGGTGATGGATCCGGCACGGCTGACGCTGCCGGCGCTTTTGCGGCGCGCGGGCTATCGAACGGCGATGGTGGGGAAGTGGCACCTCGGCATGGGACCGGGTCCAGGGCGGACGGATTGGAACGGTGAGATTCGTCCGGGGCCTATGGAAGTGGGGTTTGACGAGTCCTTCGTCATACCAGCCACCGGGGATCGCGTCCCGTGCGTGTACGTGGAAGGGCATCGCGTCTTGAAACTGGACCCGGCGGATGCGCTGCGGGTGAGTTTCGCGGCGCCGCTGGATGACAGTCCCACCGGGCGCTCGCATCCGGAGTTGCTGACCATGCGCCCCAGCCACGGACACGACATGAGCATAATCGCGGGGATCAGCCGGATCGGGTACATGACCGGTGGAAAGACGGCGCGATGGTCGGACGCGGACATGTCGGACGTGTTGGTCGAGCGCGCGCGCCAGTTCCTGAAGCGTTCACGGTCCGGGCCGTTCTTCCTCTCCTTCAACACGCATGACGTTCACGTTCCCCGCGTGCCGCACGCGCGGTTCGCAGGTCGCAGCGGCATGGGACCCCGCGGGGATTGCCTCGTGCAATTCGACGACGCGGTGGGTGCGCTGCTGGCCGAGCTGGACGCCAGCGGCGTGCGTTCGAACACCCTGGTGATCCTGAGCAGCGATAACGGCCCGGTGGTGGATGACGGGTATCGGGACGATGCGGTGGAGAAGCTCGGGGATCACCGTCCCGCGGGGCCTTGGCGCGGGGGCAAATACAGCAATTTCGAAGGCGGCACGCGGGTTCCATTCATTGTTTCCTGGCCCGGTCGGGTGACGCCGGGTGAGTCGAGTGCCCTCCTGTCGCAGGTGGACCTCCTGGCTTCGATGGCCAGTCTGACCGGGCAGGCGTTGGTGGGGGAGGAAGGTCCGGACAGCCAGAATGTCCTGCCGGCGCTCCTGGGGGAGTCGAGGACCGGACGGGAATCCCTGGTGGAGCAGGCGGGTGTGCTTTCCTTGCGTCGAGGGCCGTGGAAGTACATCGAGCCGGGCCAGGGAGCGAAATACAACCTCCCGACCCGCACCGAACTGGGGAACGATCCGGAGGGTCAGCTTTACCGTTTGGACACCGATCCGGGGGAGACTCGGAATCTGAGGACCGAGGAGCCGGAACGGTTTCGCGATTTGGCGGCGGAGTTGGCCCGGATTCGCACTGCGGGGAGGTCGCGGCCGTGAGCGCGCGGGATTCTATTCGCCGCTGGCGCCTGGGCTGGTGGTGCCTGGGTCTCCTTCTGGGAAGTGGTTGGGCGATCCCGGCGACCATCGCCGCGCAGGCGTTAGCACGACCCAACTTTCTGCTGATCATTTCGGATGACCAAGCCTGGACGGACTATGGGTTCATGGGGCATGCGCACGTGCGCACGCCGCGACTGGACCGGTTGGCCTCGGAATCTCTGACGTTCACCCGGGGCTACGTGCCCTCGAGCCTCTGCTGTCCGAGCCTGGCTTCGATCATCACCGGGCTTGATCCGCACCGCCATCGTGTCGTCTGCAACGATCCGCCGCGACCCGCCGGGGTCTCGCCGGCGCAATACTATCAAAGCGCCGCGTACCGGGAGGGACGCGAGCGGTTGGCTGGATTTCTGGAGGCGCAGCCGACGCTCCCCCGCGAACTCGCGCGGGCCGGCTATCTGAGTTTTCAGGCGGGAAAATGGTGGCAGGGGCACTATCGGCGCGGCGGTTTTACGCACGGGATGACGACGGGGGATCCCGAACGGGGCGGGCGCCACGGGGACGCCGGGTTGAGCATCGGGCGCACGACGATGCAACCGATTCAGAGTTTCCTCGATGAAGCGGCCCGCGCGCAGGCGCCCTGGCTGGTATGGTACGCGCCGATGATGCCGCACGATCCCCACACCCCACCTCAACGACTCCTCGACCGGTACCTGGCGCTCACCAGTTCGGTGCCGGTGGCGAAGTACTGGGCCATGGTGGAGTGGTTTGATGAAACCTGCGGGGAGCTGCTCGACACCCTCGAGCGGCGGGGGTTGGCTTCCAATACCGTCGTGGCTTACGTGACGGACAACGGTTGGATCACCGACGCCGCCACGGGCCGTTACGCCCCCCGTTCGAAGCAATCCCCGTATGATGGCGGATTGCGGACTCCGATCCTGTTGCGCTGGCCGGGGCGAATCGAACCACGACGGGAAGAGGCTCGGGCGGTGAGCAGTCTCGATCTCATGCCGACGCTGCTGAACCTGGCTAGCGTTCCGGTGCCTGAAGGACTCCCGGGGATCAACCTGCTGGAGCCCAGGGCCGTGGCCAGGCGCAGCGCGATCTACGGAGCGTGTTTCACGCATGATGCCCAGGATCTCGACCATCCAGCCGCAGGGTTGCGGTGGCGATGGATGGTTTCCGGTCGATGGAAGCTGATCGTCCCTGCGGCGTGGAATGAACCGGGAGCCGCGATGGAGCTCTACGATATTGGGGGCGACCCGACCGAGCTGCACAACCGCGCTGCAAGCGAACCGCGACGGGTCAGGCGGCTGCAACAGTCGATGGACACCTGGTGGTCGCCACACTGAGGTGGGTGGATGCGGGGGCCCGCAGCGGATGGCTGAGTGGCAAGCGCGGCGGTGCGTCGGACAACCCTGGTCTGTTGCCGGATGGCTCGGGGTCATGCACTTTGGCCACGCATGAGTCTTGAAGCCGAGGGTGGGGGCCGGCCGGGGGGAAATGGGGCACGATGGATCTCTCGGTGGGGCGGGGGGTTCCTGGCAGCGGTGATGGGGATGGGGGGCATGGCGCGGGCGGAGGTGCGGATTTCTGAGATTTTTTATCAGCCGGGGAACACCAATCTTTTGGAGGAGTGGTTCGAGCTCTCGAACAC
>JADLFD010000143.1 GCA_020845805.1 Verrucomicrobiales bacterium
CCGGGGATCACCGAGCCATCGGCGTTGAAGCGCGATCCGTGGCAGGGGCACGCGGCGATCTTGTTCGCGGTGAATCCGGGGAGGAGACAGCCCGCGTGGGTGCATTCCGCGCTGAGGGCGCGGTAGGTTTCGCCGTCTCGGACGACGAGGAGGGGGCGCATCGGGCCGATCTGGTTGAGGGGGTTAAACCCGAGCCGCACTGCGCCGAAGGGCCGGGTCAGCTGTTCGAAATCGGCGGGACGCAGGCGCAGGGAGGGAGTCGTATCGGTGCCTGGGACGGCCGTGGGGAGCACCTGCGCGGTGGCCAGACCTGTCCAAGGCAAGGGGGCGATCAGGGACGTCACGGAGCCGACGAGGAGGGTTCGGAGGAAGGCGCGTCGGCCGGGCGTGGGCGGGGAAGAGGGGCCTTCGGGCGGCATGGCGTGGGGAAGGTGACGCATCGGCCTGCGACCGCAAGCCGGGGCGGGGGTGCCGAACCACGGCCTTGACCCGTGCACCCCGGCCTACATAACGTCCCGCCCATGTTGGATCGCGTCGATGTCCCAACCCTGGTAGTAGGTCTGGCCGTTACCGGCCCGGCCGAGGGTTGGCGTTGCGCGTAGACGGATTCGCAACCACCACCACGGCCGGCAGCGGTCGTGGTTTTTTTTTGCGCGAACCGCCCGGCCCAACACGAAAGAAGTTACGATGAGCAAGTCCCAGACCGACCGGAAAAAGAACCGGTCCGCCACCAAAACCGCCGTGAGTCCCGCGATGTGGGGACGCGACATTTTTGTCGAAGCACTCGAGCGGGAGGGGGTGGAGGTGATTTTCGCGTATCCTGGCGGCGCGAGCATGGAACTGCACCAATCGCTCACGAAGTCGAAGATCCGCACCATCCTGCCGCGGCACGAGCAGGGCGGGTCGTTCGCGGCGGAGGGGTATGCGCGTGCGACAGGCAAGGCGGGAGTGTGCATGGCCACCAGCGGGCCGGGCGCGACCAACCTGGTCACGGCCATCGCGGATGCCTACATGGATTCCACGCCGTTGGTGGCGATCACGGGGCAGGTGCCGCAGGCGATGATCGGGCGCGGGGCGTTCCAGGAGACCGACATGATCGGCGTGACCTTGCCGATCGTGAAGCACTCGTACCTCGTCACCGACATCAACGACATCCCGTGGATCGTGAAGGAGGCGTTTTACATCGCGCAGAGCGGGCGTCCGGGTCCGGTGGTGATCGACGTGCCCAAGAACGTGCAGCAGGTGAAGACCCAGCCGGTCTGGCCGACCCTGGAGCAGGTGCGGGCCAAGCTGCGCGGGTACAACCCGGACATCTTCGCGAGCGACCCTGAGTTGGACGAGATCATCGAGCGTATCGAGAAGTCGGATCGCCCCGTGCTCTACACGGGGGGCGGCATCATCACCTCGGGCGCCGCGGCGGAGCTGAAGAAATTTATCGAAGCCACGCGCATCCCGGTGACCACGACCCTGATGGGCATCGGCGGGTTCCCCGAGGACCACGATCTGTCCCTGCGCTGGCTGGGCATGCACGGCGCCGCGTTCGCCAATTGGGCGGTGAATGGTGAGTATGTGCAGCGCAAGTCGGCGTCGGAACCGATGGTGAAGATCAAGGATGGCGCGGACCTGCTGCTCGCGTTCGGCGTGCGTTTCGACGATCGCGTCACCGGCAAGTTCGACGAGTTCGCCAAGGGTGCGACCATCGTGCACCTGGACATCGACGCCTCGGAGCACAACAAGAACCGGCGCGCGAACCTGACCGTGCACGGGGATCTGCATGACGCGTTGAAGCGTCTGAACGCCAAGATTGCGAAGCGCGGCGGCATCACGCGCAAGTTCACCGCCTGGCACACCCAGATCAACGAGTGGAAGGCCAAGGCCCCGTTCCAGTACACGTCCAAGTCGGAGTTCGTGGATTCCGACCACATCAAGCCCTTCGCGCGCGGGGGGGAGGAGTACATCCTGCCGCAGATGGTGATCGAGGAGCTCTATCACCTGACCAAAGGCGAGGCGTACATCACCACCGGCGTCGGCCAGCATCAGATGTGGGCGGGACAATGGTACAAGTACCGCCACGCGCGGCAGTTCGTGACCTCGGCCGGCCTGGGCTCGATGGGTTTTGGATTCCCCGCGGCCCTGGGCGTGAAAGTGGCGCGCCCGGACAAGCAGGTGGTGGACATTGATGGCGACGGCTCGTTCCTGATGAACATCCAGGAGCTGGCCACGGCGCACGTGGAGAAGATTGCGGCCAAGGCCGTCATCCTGAACAACCAGCACCTGGGCATGGTGGTGCAGTGGGAGGACAACTTCTACGGCGGCAACCGCGGGCATACCTACCTGGGCAATCCGGACAACCGGCAGTCGATCTATCCCGACTACGTGAAGGTCTGCACCAGCTTCAACGTGCCATGCGAGCGCGTCGTGTACCGCAAGGACCTGCGTGCCGCGCTGCAGCGCATGCTCGACTCGAAGACGGCCTACGTCCTCGACGTCATCACGCCGTACACGGAGCACGTGCTGCCGTTCATCCCCGCCGGGCGCACCGTCGCGGACATGATCTGGAAGGCGTGAGCCGGCCGGCCTAGAGGGCCGCGGCAGTGAGGGGCGGCGCCTTCCCGCGACGCCCCTCATGCCCTGCCCGGGAGTCGGGTGGACCGGCTCCTGCCGGACCGCTGGACGCGTTCGGGCCTTTCCACTACGTTGCCGCGCATGTCGAAGGCCGCGAAAGCGACCGAACCCAGTTTTGAGGACGCCTTGGGGAAACTCGAGGCGATCGTCGAGGCCATGGAGGGCGGCGATTTGCCGCTCGAACAATTGCTGGCCCGATACGAGGAAGGCGCGCGTCTGGTGAAGTTCTGCCAGGACCGCCTTTCCGCCGCGGAACTCCGCCTCCAGGAGTTGGAACCGCAGGGCACCGCCGAAGCCGGCGGGTCCGAGGACGACGACGACGAACCCGGCGAGGGCGATCGCGAGCCGCGGTGAACGCGCGTCGCGTGAGCCCACGGCCTGGCCGGGGGTACCGCGAACCGTTCCTGCGCCGTCCAATCTCTGATTTAGAACACGTGCAACCGAACTCCCCAGTCCCACCCTACGTTGCTCCCATGAGTCGATACCTCGACATGGTCGATCATCCCGACCACGTGAAGAAACTGACGCTCGAGCAGAGCATTCAGTTGGCGGTGGAGATTCGCCACGAGCTGATCACCAAACTGGCCAAGCACGGCGGGCATCTCGGGCCGAACCTGGGGGTCGTCGAGCTAAGCATCGCGCTGCATCGCGCGTTCAGCACGCCCAAGGACAAGTTCGTGTGGGACGTCAGCCACCAAGTCTACGTCCACAAGTTGCTCACCGGGCGCAAGAACCGATTCCATACCATCCGCACCACGGACGGCCTGAACGGGTTCGCGTTGCGCACCGAGAGCGAGCACGACTGCTACGGCGCCGGGCATGCCGGCACCGCGCTTTCCGCGGCGCTGGGCATGTGCGCCGCGCGCGACCAGCGCGCCACCGACGAGCACGTGGTCTGCGTCTTCGGCGACGCAGCGCTCACCAACGGCATCTCGTTCGAGGCGTTGAACAACATCGCGCACACGACCAAGAAGTTCATCGGGATCCTCAACGACAACGAGTGGTCGATCGCGAAGAACGTGGGTGCCATCGCGGGCTATCTCAGCCGGCTGACCTCCAACCCACGCTACAATCAGTTCCAGAAGGACTTCGCCTCCTGGCTCAAGCGGATTCCCAAGGGTGAACTCGCCGTCCGTCTCGGCCAGAAGGCCGAAGAGGCGCTCAAAGGCGTGGTCACCGACATGACCCTGCAGCGCACGCATGAAGGTCCGGGAACGGATGGCCGCGGCGGCTATGGCAGCAGCCTTATCTTCGAGGAGTTCGGCATCAAGTATCTCGGGCCGTTCGATGGCCATGACCTGCCCACGCTGGTGGGGGTGCTGGAGTTTGCGAAGACCTGCGAGATGCCGGTGGTCATCCACGTGCTGACGCAGAAGGGCAAGGGGTTCGAGGCGGCGATCAAGCAGCCGGAGAAGTTCCACGGCCTCGGGCCGTACTGCGCCGAAACGGGCGCGGTCGCCGGTCCCAAGCCGGGCACGCCACCGATGTGGCAGGATGTCTTCGGCCGGACCATGGTGAAGCTCTGCCAGCAGAACAAGAACGTGGTCGGCATCACCGCCGCCATGCCGAGCGGCACGAGCCTCAAGCTGCTCGACCAGGCGGTTCCCAAGCAGTTCTACGATGTCGGCATCGCCGAGGAGCATGCGGTGATCTTCGCCGCGGGCATGGCCACCATGGGATTTCATCCGGTGGTCGCGATCTACTCGACCTTCCTCCAGCGCGCCTACGACTGCATCCACCACGACGTGTGCCTGCAGGATCTGCCGGTGATTTTCTGCATGGACCGCTCGGGCCTGAGCGCCAACGACGGCCCGACGCACCACGGCCTGTACGACATCTCGTACCTGCGCTGCCTGCCGAACATCATCCTCATGGTGCCGAAGGACGAGGATGAGATGCAGGACATGATGTTCACCGCCACCCTGCAGCCGCATCCGGTCGCGATCCGGTACCCGCGTGGTCCGGCCGAGGGGGTGGCGATCAAGGACCGCCCGGCGGTGGTGGAGATCGGCAAAGCCGAAGTGCTGAAGCACTTCACCAACCAGGGCGGGCGCAAGGTCGCGCTGTTCGCGCTGGGCAACATGCAGTCCGTGGCCCGCGACGCGATGCAGACGCTGGCGGCGGAGGGTTGGGACTGCGCCCTGATCAATCCGCGCTTCTGCAAGCCGCTGGATGTGGCGACGCACGAGTTTTTCGCGCGGGCCGCCGATGTGGTGGTCACCCTGGAGGACCACGTGCTCATGGGGGGCTACGGCAGCATCGTGCTGGAGACGTTTTCGGAGCGGCGCATCACCACGCCGGTGGTGCGCATCGGGTGGCCGGACGCTTTTGTCGAGCACGCGAGCAGCGTCGATTACCTGCGTGCCAAGCACGGCCTGACCGCGGAGCGTCTGGTGCAGCAGGTGCACCTGGCGGCCGGTTTCGAGGCGGGCCAGGGCCACACGTCCCAACCCGCCCGGTCCAGCGCCTCGGCGTGATCGCCAACGTTCCGGGCGCCGGAGTGCGCGCTTGTCCGAAATGAATCTGAACGAAGAGATCCGGTCGCTGGCCGCCGAGGCGAAGTGCGCCTCGCGCGGGCTGATGACGTTGTCGACGGCGGATCGCAACCGTTGCCTGGTGGCGATGGCGGACGGATTGGATCGCGCGTCGGCGGATCTGTTGGAAGCCAATGCGCGCGACATGGAAACCGGGCGCGGCATGGGGCTCTCGGAAGCCATGCTCGACCGGTTGAAGCTGACCGAAGCGCGCATCGCCGCCATGGCGGCCGGCGTGCGGGAGGTGGCGGCGCTCCCCGATCCGGTGGGCCGCGTGCTCGACGAGCGTGTGCGGCCGAACGGCCTGCGCCTGCAGAAGGTGGCGGTCCCCATCGGCGTGATCGTCATCATCTACGAGTCGCGTCCCAACGTGACCGCAGATGCGGCGAGCCTGTGTTTCAAGACCGGCAACGCCACCATCCTTCGCGGCGGCAAGGAGGCGATGCACTCCAACCTGCTGATCGCGCAGATCATGGTGTCCGCGGCCAAGGCCGTCCTGCCCACCTTCCCGGACCACGCGATCCAGGTGGTGCCCACGGCCGATCGCGCGGCGATTCCCGCGCTGCTCTCGCTGCCGCAGTACGTGGATTTGTGCATCCCGCGCGGTGGCGAAAGCCTGATTCGCGCGGTGATGGACTGCACCAAGGTGCCAGTCATCAAGCATTACAAGGGCGTGTGCCATGTGTTCGTGGATCGCGAGGCCGATCCGGCCATGGCGCTCGACATCCTGGTGAACGCCAAGTGCCAGCGGCCCTCGACGTGCAACGCGGCGGAGACGCTGCTGGTCGACTGGCCGATCGCCACGACGTTCCTGCCGCAGGCGGCGCAACGCCTGGCTCCGTATCAAGTCGAGTTGCGCGTCGACAAACCCTCCCGGGCCGTTCTGGGCGCGAACCCGCTGCCGGAGGGCCTGACGCTCAAGGCGGCGGCGGACAGCGATTGGGAGACGGAACACAATAATTATATCCTGAACGTGCGCGTGGTGGATGGGTTGAACGACGCCATGGCGCACATCGCGCGCTTCGGATCGGCGCATTCGGATGCCATCGTGACGCGAGACGAAGCGCGGGCCCGGCGATTCCTGCAGGAGGTGGACTCCGCGGCCGTCTACTGGAATGCCTCGACGCGATTCACGGACGGCGGCGAGTTTGGGATGGGCGCGGAGATTGGCATTTCCACGGACAAAGTGGGCGCGCGGGGTCCGATGGGGTTGGATGAGCTGTGCACCTACAAGTGGATCGGCTGGGGTACAGGCCAGGTGCGCGGATAGAATCGGGGAGTAGCGCGGCCTCGCGGCTCCCGCGTGTCGCAGCGACCACGACGACGAGGACGGCGATCGGCAGAGGTGTGAAGTGGGTGGGCTGAAGAGGGGCTGGGGCGCGGAAAGGGAACCGCCCATGAGCACGGAAACGTCATTGGGATCGGGCGCAGGCCCGGGCTCCGGCGCCGAGGCGCACCGGGCGGCATGGTTCGCCACGACCCACTGGTCGGTGGTGCTCACCGCGCGGGAGGCGGGGGCGGCAGGGGCCACGGAGGCGCTGAACCGCCTGTGCTCCGACTACTGGTATCCGTTGTACGCTTTTGTGAGGCGGCAGGGTTTTGGGGCGGAGGATGCCGAGGATCTCACCCAGGACTTCCTGGCAGATCTGTTGCGTCGGAAGTCGTTGCTCACGGTGGTGCCCGAGAAGGGGCGGTTTCGCAGCTTTCTCCTAGTTGCGTTGAAGCGGTTCCTGGCCAACGCACGCGAGCGCGCGAGCGCGATCAAGCGTGGAGGTGGACTGGCGCAGGTGCCCTTCGACACCGCGCTGGCGGAGGCGCGTTACCAGACCGAGCCCGGCGGTGGGATGACGGCGGACCGACTCTACGAGCGGCGCTGGGCGCTGCTAGTCCTGGAGCGGGTCCTGGGTCGGTTGAAGGCCGAGGCCGTGGCGCGCGGCAAGGGCGCCGAATTCGAGGGATTGAAGGCGTTCCTGACGGTGGAATCGTCGGCCGCCCGGTACGCCGAAGTGGGTGCGGCGCTGGGCCTGGAGGAGGCCGCCACGCGGGTGGCAGTGCATCGATTGCGCCGGCGGTTCCGCGAGCTGTTTCGGGAGGAGATCGCGCACACCGTGACGCGAGCGGAGGATATCGAGGAGGAGATCCGTTTCCTGATGGTGTCCCTCAGCGGCTGACGAAAGTGCGTCGGGCGTGTAACGGAGGGGGGAAACTCCTGATGTAAGAGGTGATGAACGCCGCCCCCGCCGCACTTCCCTGCCCGCAATGCGGGACGGATGTGCCTGCCGATGCGCCGGCGGGGTTGTGTCCGCGC
>JADLFD010000144.1 GCA_020845805.1 Verrucomicrobiales bacterium
CCGGCGATGCCCATGACCCGGATGAATTGGTGGTCGTGAGCCACAACTGGGACGAGATCCGCCGCCTGATGTGGGATTACGTGGGGATCGTGCGCACGGACAAGCGGCTCCGCCGCGCCGCCAAGCGACTCGCCAACCTTCAGGAGGAAATCCACGAGTACTACTGGAACTTCACCGTCACCGGCGACCTGCTGGAATTGCGCAATATCGCCACGGTGGCCGAACTGATCGTGCAATCCGCGCTCCAACGGCCGGAAAGCCGGGGCCTGCACTACAACCTCGACCATCCCCAGGCGGATCCGCTTTGGGCGCCGCGCGATACGATCCTACGGCGCACGTTCTGACTCCCCCGGCGCGCGCCGCGCGCGAGGCTCGGCCACCGTTGCTCGCCAGGGAGACCGAAGCTTGGGCATCCCGGGCCACGGAAGAATGCCTCCTTCGGGGAATTGGCTGCAACCCAGCGGCGGGAGTATGTGTGTAGCCCGCTCATGGAAACGGCCTACGGAATCCTTGCCGGTCTCGCGCTCGCGGCGGCGTGCGGCTTTCGCGTCTTCGTCCCGCTCCTCGTCGCCAGCCTCGCCGCCCACGCCGGATGGCTCACGCCGAGTCCGGATTTCGCCTGGCTGGGAACCACGCCCGCGATAGTGATGCTTGGAGTGGCGACGGCGCTGGAGGTCGGGGCGTACTACGTGCCCTGGCTGGATCACGCGTTGGATACCCTGGCCTCGCCGGCGGCCGTGGTGGCGGGAAGTCTGGTGACCGCCTCCTTCGTGACCGATATGGACCCCCTGCTGCGATGGTCGCTGGCCATCATCGCGGGCGGCGGTCTCGCCGCGGTGGTGCAGGCGGGATCCGTGGCGGCGCGCGCCGCGTCGTTGTCGGTGAGCGCAGGTTTGGCCAATCCGGCGGTGGCCACCGCCGAACTCGCCGGGGCCGCCACCACCAGCGCGCTGGCGATTACCGCACCGTGGCTGGCCCTCCTCGGGCTTCTCGCCCTGGGGATGCTCGGGGTGACCGCCTGGAATCGGCGTCGCAACCAACGGGCTTAGCTTCGTCGACCCGCACGCAGCTCGGTGCTGCGTGGGCTCCGCCCGCGCCCGTTTACGCCAACTGCGCCGCCTCGTCCACGGCCTCTAGGATGGCGGCCTTGAACGTGTCGATACCTTCCCCAAACCCGGCGGCCATCTGGATCACCGGGGTCTTGGGCACCCGGCGCTTGAACTTCTTCAGGTTCTCCACCGCGGCCGCTTCATCCATCTTGTTGGAAACCACGAGGCGCCGGCGCTCGAGCAGGGAGGCATCATGCAACTCGAGCTCGGTCAGCAGCTGACGATAATCATCCCAAGGTGCGCGCCCATCCGCGCCGGCCATATCGAGTACCACCACGAGGACCTTGCACCGCGCGATGTGGCGCAGAAAGGCGTGCCCGAGCCCCACGTTCCGGTGCGCTCCCTCGATGAGTCCCGGGACGTCACAGACCACCAACCGCCGGTATGCCGTGCACTCCACAATGCCAATCTGCGGGGTCAGGGTAGTGAACGGATAGGCGGCAATCTTCGGACGCGCCTTGGAAATCGCGGCCAGAAGCGTGGACTTCCCAGCATTCGGGAACCCCACCAAGCCCACGTCCGCGATCATCCGCAGTTCGAAAACGTAATCCCCCTCGTGACCCGGCTCGCCCGGCTGCGCAAAACGCGGCGTCTGCCGCACTGAATTCGCAAAGTTCCGATTCCCCAGTCCACCCCGCCCCCCCTTGCACAGGATGAATCGCTGGCCGTGCTCGGTCAGGTCCGCCACCAATTCGCGCTCTCCGCCGGTGCGCGGCTGGTCCGGCTCTTCAGCCCCCAGCTCGACTTCCAAGGCCCGAATTCCACCGGCATGACGAATCACCGGCCGGCCGCTGGCCGCGGCGCGCAATACTCCGGGCGGCTCTTTCCCAGCGCCCCGTGCGCCCTTCGGCGGGCGAGAGTCCTCGGCCTCTTCAGCCTCCGCGTCGTCCTCCGAATCCTGCGCCGGTTCACGAACGGGGGGACCGTCGTCGGTCGCGCAGCGCCAGACCAGGGTGCCGCAAGGCACCTTCACCACCAGGTCCTTCCCGGCGTGCCCATCCATGCCCTTGCCCATGCCATGCTCGCCGTTCGCGGCCAGGAGCCGAGGCTGATAGAACTGGTGGATCAGGTTGTTCAGGTCGTGGTCCGCTTCCAGGATCACGTCGCCCCCGCGCCCGCCGTTGCCGCCGTCGGGCCCTCCCTTGGGGCGGTAAGCCTCGCGTAGAAACGCAATACAACCCTTCCCGCCATGACCGGCACGGGCGTACACCTTGACTTCGTCGACGAACATGGCGGGTAAAGAAAAAAGGCGAGGCAGCGCGCCTCGCCTGGTGGATGGGGACCGTCTCGCACCACCGCCGAGGCATCCCGTGACACGGGAGACGGGCGGCGCGCGGGGTCAGTTCTTGGAAGAATCGGCCGGCGTCGCGCTGGGCAGGATGTTCACGCGGCGCAAATGGGTGTCGAACTTCACATGCCCGTCGGCGAGCGCGTAGAGCGTCCAGTCCCGTCCCACCCCGACGTTGCGGCCGGCGGTGACCTTGGATCCGCGCTGACGGACGATGATGGTGCCCGCGGTCACCAGCTCGCCGCCAAACCTCTTCACGCCCAGGCGCTTGCTGTGACTGTCGCGGCCGTTACGGCTACTGCCTTGTCCCTTTTTATGTGCCATGGCTCGGCTCCTTAAAAATCTTCAACCGGTTCCGCTCAGCTCTGGATCTCTTTGACCTGGACCACCGTCAGCTCCTGACGATGCCCCTGCTTCTTGTGGTACCCCTTGCGGCGCTTCATCTTCCAGATGATATCCTTCTCGCCACGCTTGTGCTCCAGCACATCGGCCACGACCTTCGCGCCAGGTACCGTCGGCACCCCCACGCTGATCTGACCATCGCGGTTCACGAGCAGCACACGGTCGAAGGTGACCGCTTGGCCCACGTCGGTGACCAAACGCTCCACTTCGAGCTTGTCGCCCGTGGAAACCCGGTACTGCTTCCCGCCCGTTTCTAAAACAGCGTACATAGATGACCCTGCAAAAGGGCGGGAACCTTGACCGC
>JADLFD010000145.1 GCA_020845805.1 Verrucomicrobiales bacterium
CTCGATCAGGGTAAAGCCGTGGCGGCGAAGGCCAGGGTGTCGGGTCATGGTCGGGGACGTTGAACATCGCGCAGCCTGAGTCAAACCGAGAATCAACCTCTCGGCCGTCCCTCCGCACGCCCGGGAACTCATTCTCCGATGATCTTCACCAGCACGCGCTTCTTCCGCAGGCCATCGAACTCGCCGTAGAAAATCTGTTCCCACGGCCCGAAATCCAGCTGCCCCCGGGTGATGGCCACCACCACCTCGCGACCCATGACGGTCCGCTTGAGATGCGCGTCCGCGTTGTCCTCTCCCGTGCGATTGTGCCAGTAACCCTGGTCGCGACCACCCCGCACCTGAGGCGCCAACGTTTCGAGCCACACCTCGAGGTCGTGGTGCAGCCCCGATTCGTCGTCGTTGATGAACACACTGGCGGTGATGTGCATGGCGTTGACCAGGCAAAGGCCCTCCTGCACTCCGCTGCGCCGCACCAACTCCGCCACCTGGGAGGTGATGTTCAGAAACCCGCGGCGTTGGGGGACCTCAAACCACAGATGTTCCGTCAGCGATTTCATGCCGGGCCAGGGTGCCCCGCCATGCCGCGCGAATCCAAGCCCGAGACCAACGCGTCGGCTGAGTGGCATGGCGGGGAGATGGGTTGAATGGAATGGAGTGGAGTGGAGTCACCCCGCGCCCCCTCGCGCGCTGGGCAGTCCCTGCTTCCCCGGGTGCGGTCTCCCGTCCTCACAACACGGTTGCATCCCACCGCCGCCGCGCCAACGGTTCCCAACCTCCGCCCACACGAATGAAGCCACTCCCCATCTCCCGTCGTGAGTTCGTCGGATCCACGCTCGCCGCCGCCAGCGCCACCACCGCCCTCCTCGGCGCCGCGCGTCCCACCGCGTCCCACGCCGCCTCTCGGCGTCTGCACCTCTCCACCAATTCCTACTCCTGGCAGGTCTTCTATCAGCGCGAGGGCAAGGACTTCGGTGCCGCCCTCGACACCGGACTCGCCGACGTGCGGGCGAGCGAGATCGAGGGCTATGAGCCTGGACTTGGCACCCTCGACGATCTGCGCCGCCTCGAACCCGCCCTCAAGACCCAGGGACTCGAAATGCGCTCCCTGTACGTGGGCAGCATCCTGCACGACCCCGATGAGCTGGAGAAAAGCCTGGGTCAGGCGATCGCCGTGGCCCGCGAGGCCCGCGAAAAGCTCGGAACCCGCATCGTGGTCACCAACCCCAACCCCATCCAATGGGGCGGCGCGCAGTCCAAGAGCGACGCCCAGCTCCGCGCCCAAGCCCAGGCCCTCAACCGTCTGGGGCGCGAACTGAAATCCTTCGGGGTGACGCTGGCCTATCACAACCACGACATCGAACTGCGCCACGCCGCCCGGGAGTTCCATCACATGCTCGCCGGGACCGACCCGGACTGCGTGAAGTTCTGTCTCGACGCTCACTGGGTCTATCGCGGCTCCGGCAACTCGCAGGTCGCCCTGTTCGATGTCATCCGCCTCTATGGCTCGCGCATCGTGGAACTCCACCTCCGCCAGTCGCAGAATGGCGTGTGGTCCGAGACCCTGGGACCGGGCGACATCGATTATCCGGCGCTTGCCGAAGCGGTGCTCAAGACGGGCGCACGACCGCATCTCGTCCTCGAGATCGCCGTGGAAGACGGCACCCCTCGCACGCTGAGCCCGCGCGAGGCCCACTTGAAAAGCGCCGCTTACGCCCGCGAGGTCTTCGCCGCGCTCCCCGGCTGAACCCAGGCACCGCGGTTCCTCCCTCCCCCTCCCATGCGCCCCGCCGTTCGCCCACCGCTCGTCCTGCGCGCGCAGCGCACGCCTGCCCTCATCCTGGCCTTGGCGTCTCTCGCCGCCGCCGCCACCGCGGTGGCTCTACGCGCCGGAGCCGTCCCCGGCCCGCTCGATCCCGCGGCCGCTCACGCCACCTTCGCCACGGAACCAGGACTCTCCGTCGACCTGATCGCCGCCGAACCGGTCGTGCGTTCCCCCGCCGCTCTGGCCTGGGACGAGCAAGGGCGGCTCCACGTCGCCGAGAATCCCGACTATCCCGTTGGTCCCGCCCCCGGCCAGAACCCCCAAGGCGCGATTGTCCGACTCACGGACACCGATGGCGACGGGCTCCTCGATCAGCGAGCCGTGCTGGCCGAGGGGCTTCGGTATCCCAACGGGCTCATGCCGTGGCGCGGTGGGTGGCTGGTCACCGACGCGCCGGATCTGCTCTGGCTGTGCGATACCAACCACGACGCCCGCGCCGACGTGCGCGAGGTCTGGTTCACGGGCTTCGCCACCAACCAAACCACGCAACTCCGTGCCAATGCCCCCACGCTCGGCCCCGACGGCTGGATCTATGTCGCCCGCGGCCTAGTGGGAGGCACCGTCACCTCACCCCGCTGGCCGCGCCTCCAGCCCGTCGATCTCCAGGCCGGCGACTTCCGCTTCCGGCCCGACGGCTCCGCCGCCGAAGCCATCGGTGGCAATGCGCAGTTCGGACTCGTCCTCGATGACGTGGGCCGCCGTTTCCTCGTCTCCAACCGCAACCCACTCAGGCACGCGGTCCTCGACCCCCGCTGGTGGGCGCGGCATCCCTGGCTCCCGCTCACCGAGGTGGTCCAGGACGTCTCGCCCACGGGGTATGAGGCCAAAGTCTTCCCGCGCAGCCTCGACACCACCACGGCGGGGTTCATGCCCGAATTCCTCGCCGCGCCGCACGCCGGGACTTTCACCTCCGCCTGCGGCATCCATCAGCACTTCGGCGGCGGGCTCGGCGCCGAGCGAGAAGGGAGCTGGCTGATCTGCGAACCCGCCCAGAACCTTGTGCAACGGCAGATCGCCACGGCGCGAGGCGCGACGTTCTCCAGCCGGCGCGCCACCGAGTCCGGGGAATTCCTCACCTCCACCGATCCCTGGTTCCACCCGGTCTTCGCCACCACCGGCCCCGATGGC
>JADLFD010000146.1 GCA_020845805.1 Verrucomicrobiales bacterium
CCCCGCCTTTCTTGGCGCCTTCGCGCCTTGGCGTGAGGACTGAACAGGGGTGGTTTCACGCGAAGGCGCCAAGGCGCCAAGGGGAGACGGCCGGTGGGAGGCGGGCGCTCCGCGCGGAGTGAAGGCGGTGACTGCGTCACCGCAGTGCAAGGGGCCCAGCTCGCGAAAGGAAACGGCTGGAGAATTCAACTGCGTGGGATCCCTGCCTTTCTTGGCGCCTTCGCGCCTTGGCGTGAGGACTGAACAGGGGTGGTTTCACGCGAAGGCGCCAAGGCGCCAAGGGGAGAGGGCCGGTGAGTGGGGGCGCTCCGCGCGGTGTGAAGGCGGTGAGTGCGTCACCGCAGCGTAAGGGGCCCAGCTCGCGAAGGGAGATGGCCGAAGCACTCAACCGCGTGGGGTCCGTGCCTTGCTTAGTTCGTTCGCGGCGGGGCGTCGTTCGATGGCTCCGGTCCAACCAAAATGGGGTTTGAAGCAGAAAGTGTCGCTGATCTGGTCCAAGCCGGTGTTCCAACAATCATGATTGGACCGCAGACGGATGTCCTGGGGCTGGAACCCGGCGAAGCTGGGTTCGCGCATCGAGAACGCGCCGTGGAGCAGCCGGATGCGCGCGGGATCGAATCCCATGAGGGTGGCGGCGGCGCAATCGACGGCGAGCGGATGGGCCCCGGCGAGAATCACGCCGCAGGGCACTGGGTCGGGAGCCATGGGGCCATTGCCTTCGCCACCGATGATGCCATCGACCACGGCCAGGTAGCGCAGCGGGCGCGTGCGACGGGCGCCGGAGCCGTCGTACCCGAAGAGGCATTTGTTGAGGTCGAGGACCATGCGCCAGCAGGTGTCGTTGCCGTGCCAGTTGCCGGAGCGCACGACCTTTTGGGTATCGCCGAAGACGAGGCGCCCGGCTTTCTTCAGGGGCACAAAGAGGCGCGACAGGGCGGGGCTGTTCTTGAGGAAACGCTTGGCGGCTCCCATCCAGGAATGTTCGAGGCGCGCTTTGGCGGTGTCGGCCGGGAATTGGTCTCCGCCTTGGGTGGGCGTGCCCTCGGTGTGGTGGGGCAGCCAGTTTTTGTTGGCGTTGATGCCCACCAGATTCTTGAGCGCGCAGGTGATCCCCACCTTCTTGTGCGTCTTCAGTTTGGGCAGGTTGATG
Organism: Verrucomicrobiales bacterium; assembly: GCA_020845805.1. Classification (GTDB taxonomy): domain Bacteria; phylum Verrucomicrobiota; class Verrucomicrobiia; order Limisphaerales; family CAIMTB01; genus CAIMTB01. The sequence goes on from JADLFD010000146.1 coordinate 1,151, forward strand.
AAGACATCGGCCTCCATCGGGGTGCGGCAGAGGAGGTACTCGTGGGTGGTGTCGTGGTGGCGCGAGTTGGTTTCCGCCATGTCATAGCTGGCACCGTAGAGCTTGCCGCAGCCGGCGAACCCGACGAACTCGCTGCCCTGGTCGAGTCGCACGTGGGTGCTGCCCAGGGGATCGCCGGGCAGGACCGTTTTGGACACCGTCACGCCATCCACGGCGTGCCATTCCTCCGGGCGCAGATCGAGCCAATGGATTTCGATCCCGGGGAAAGCCTGGGCACATCGGGTGCGCAGGGCTTCAAAGCCGCAGTATTCGCTGAGCGTGCGAAAGGAGGAATCCGTCTGGGGCGCGTCGCAGATGACGATGGATCCGCGGCCTTGGAGTTGCGGGGCAACCCAGCGGATGACGCCTTCGATGACGGACGGGTGGGTGACGACGTGTTCCCAGGCGTCGGGCCCCGGGCGTCGTTCGTCGTGTTCCTTGACCCAGTTGGGTTTGAGCACGATGCGCTGTCCGGGGGTGATGAACCCGGCGGGCAGCTGCAAGCCCTCGAGGGCTTGAGCCACAAGGCGATGGACGGCGGCGGTGTCCTCGTAGCGGTCCGTGCCACGCCAGGCGGTAACGAGACAGGGGTCAGGAGCCATGATGCAGGGCGGAACGACGCGGCTCTGGTGCGGGCGGACAGCCTGGGCGGGTCCGGTGCGGGAGCGGCTCAGCGGCTAGGGGGCGACGCGGCATCGAATGCGCGCACGATAGTCCCGAGCTGGTTGGGGCGAAAGTGCGGAGAATGGGGCGTGGAGATTGTCCTTTGCCGGGGCTCGGCGGCGCCCCTATAACCGCGGGCCACGATGTCGCAGGGAACGGTCGCCCCCATTTCAGCCGCCACGCGCCTGTGCGCCGTTTACGGCTCCCCGGTGCGGCACTCGGCCTCGCCCGCCATGCAGAATGCGGGCATGGCGTCCCTGGGCTTGGACTGGCGTTATCTCGCGTGCGAAGTGCCCCCCGAGCGTTTGCGCGAGGCGCTGATGGGGGCGGCGGCGATGCGCTGGGTCGGAGTGAATCTGACCGTGCCGCACAAGCTGCTGGCCGTTCCGATGATGGACCTCATCGATCCGGCGGCGAGGGTCTGGGGTGCGGTGAACACGGTGCGTTTTGAGGCGCGCGATCCTTCGGGGGATTGGGTGCCCATCGGGCAATGGCGGGACGGCCCCATCGCCGAGGTGCGGTTGCACGGTTTCAACACGGACGCCGACGCCATCGTGCGTTCGATTCGCGAGGACCTGGGGTGTGAACTGCGCGGCTCGCGCGTGTTGCTCTTGGGGGCGGGAGGGGCGGGACGTGTGGCGGCGCTGCGCCTGGCTGCGGAAGGGGTGCGCGAGCTGTTTCTTGTCAACCGCACGGAATCCAAAGCGGCGGCCATCGCGGAGGAGATCCCGCGGTTGTTTCCGCAGAGCCCGACCCAGGTGCGTTTGGGATATCCCGCCGGAGCCGTGGATCTCGTGCTCAACGCGACCTCGGCAGGGTTGCGGGAGACGGACCCCTTACCGTGGGACGGCGAGGCCTTTTCGCTGGGGGCGGCGCAAATGGCGTACGACATGATTTACAAACCGGCCGAGACCCGATTCCTGGCGGCGGCGAGGGCGGCTGGCTGCCGGGTGTCGAATGGGTTGGGGATGCTGCTCTACCAGGGCGCGGCGGCGCTGGAGCTGTGGTCGGGGCAGGTCGCGCCTGTGGACGTCATGCGCCTGGCGTTGTTCACGCACGTGTACGGAGCGACACGATGAACGCGGCGTTGCTGGCAGCGCCGTTGTTCGATCGCGACACTTGGGCGTCGGTGCCGTTCCATTTCTGGACGGGAGTGTTCGGCGTGTTTGGGCTGATCGTCGGCAGCTTCCTGAATGTTTGCATTCACCGCATGCCGCGCGGGGAGAGCCTCGTGCATCCGCCGTCGCGATGTCCCCAGTGCGAGTCACGCATTCCCTGGCGTTACAATCTACCGATCCTGGGTTGGCTGCTGCTGGGGGGGAAATGCGCGCATTGCGCGCATCCCATCTCGAGCCGGTACGTCTGGGTGGAGGGGTTGACCGGGGCGCTCTTTGCCGGGGTCTGGGTGGGCCACGGTCACGCGGGCCCCCTGGTCGCCGTGGCGCTGTGCCTGTTTGCCGCGTCTCTGGTGGTGGCGACGTTCATCGACATCGAGCACCTGATCATCCCGGATGAGATCACGATCGGCGGTGCAGTGGTGGGAGTGGTGCTGTCGGTCCTGTTGCCGGGCATCCATGGCGAGACGTTTTCCTGGCCTTCGCTGAAGGCCTCCGTCATTGGGGCGGTGATTGGGTCAGGCGTGGTGCTGGGGGTGTTGGAGTTCGGGAAGTTGCTCTTTGGCCGGCAGCGGTTCCAGTTGCCGCCGGAGGGCAGGATTGTGTTTACCGAGTCGGAGGTGTGCCTGCCCGATCGTTCGATTCCCTATGAGGATGTGTTCTACCGGAACTCGGACACCCTGGTGTTTCACGCGCGGCACCTCGAACTGGTGGACCGCTGCTATCGGGACGTGACGGTGCGCCTGCGGTTGCGCGCAGGATCGTTAACCATCGGGGACGAGGAACTGGACCCGGCGACCGTGGTCTGGATGGCGGCGCACACCGACGAAGTGACCGTGCCCCGGGAGGCGATGGGCTTCGGGGATGTGAAATTCATGGCGGCCATTGGGGCCTTCACCGGATGGCAGGGGGTGATTTTCGCGTTGCTGGGCAGTTCGGTGGCGGCTTTGGCGGCGAGCGCGCTGCTCACGGTGCTGGGACGCCGCGAGTGGACGGCGCGGATCCCTTACGGGCCTTACCTGGCGGCCGCGGCGCTGGCGTGGATCCTGGGGGCGCGCGAGTGGTTCGTCGCCTGGATGATGCCGCCCGGGCTCTGAATCGGGGGGCGAGCCCGGGGCGAGGGATTTCGCCGCGTCTGGCGGGTTCACTTCACTTCCACGTGGGGAACGTCGGGTGGAGCGGTCGGCCAATGGGTGAGGGGCGAGAGTTCGACTCGCCGAAAGAAGATCTCGGAGCCCTCACACTGCAGCAGGATTCGACCGCGGCGCGGTGAGACGTTCGAAGCCTCATTCACCACCCGCCCGTTCACGAGGATGCGCAGGCGGTCCTCGAACGCTTCGCAGACCAGAGTGTTCCATTCCCCGGCGGCGTGTTCCGGGTCGTTGGCACTGCGAAAGTCGAGCACATCGCGCCAGGCGGGGTCTTTGCCCAGGTGATTGACGCGGCCCCAGGTATGGATGGTTTGAGGGGAACCGTGAGGCGACCAGCGCAGCCAGCCTTCGTGATCCCGTTCCGCGTCGGCGGTGACGGTGACCGAGGGAGCGATGAGCGCGCCGGTGGCGTTGGTGCCGCGGATCAGCAGGAAGTCGCCCACGGCACCCTGGAAGATGTTGCACTCGATGGCGGCCATGAAGGCTCCATGGCCATCGTGGCTGTTGCCATCCGGGCCGGTCGCATGGAGGAAAAGGCCGGAGTCGCGAGCCTTGCCGATTCGATCACCCCAGTGGGTGTTGCGGGTTCCCCAGCGCCATTGGACGGTGAGCCGGTAGTGGTGATGCTCCGAGGTAGTTCCGAGGTAACCCAGTCCGTCGCCGGAGATGCGGAGGAGGCCATTGGTGACAGAGAAGACTCCACGCGGATCCGCGTCACGTGTGTCGACGAGCCAGGTTTTCCAGCCGGCCAAGGAATGACCGTTGAACAGAGGTGTCGTTTCCGTCGCGGGCGTGGCGGGCGTGGCGGGCGTGGCAGCCCGGATGTCTCCCAGGGCGAGCCAGAGCAGCACCAGGAGAGCCGGGAGAGGTGAGTGACGGTTCAGGACCACGTGACGTGCTGGGCTCCGGAAATCGCGGGCAGGGTGAAGCTTTGGAGATGGAGCTCGGGGGCCCATTCGGATTCGAGGATCTCGCCGTTGAGGCGTACGTTGCCTCCGCGGGAGCG
>JADLFD010000147.1 GCA_020845805.1 Verrucomicrobiales bacterium
CACGGCGACCCGAATGGCGGGGCGAGGCCACCGCGAGGGCACTCTGCCCTTTCGCGTGTTCACCGTGGCGCGGGAGGCGGGACTGGTGCGGGCGCGGGCAGGTTTGGAGCTGAAGGCGGATTTTGGCCTCGCGGATCATCCTGCGGCCGATGTGCTGGTGGTTCCGGGGGGCGTGGTGACAGCCGAGTTGCAGCGTGCAGAGGTGATCCGGTGGTTGGAGGCACGATCCCGTGAGGCGACGATCACCGCGTCGGTGTGCACCGGGGCATTCCTATTGGCCAAGGCAGGGTTGCTGGAGGGGAAGGTGGCCACGACGCATTGGGAGGACGTGGCCGATTTGCGTGCGCAGTTTCCGTCCGTCACCGTGCGCGAGGGCGTGCGTTGGGTCGACGAAGGCCGGGTGGTGACTTCGGCCGGCATTTCCGCTGGGATCGACATGAGCCTGCACCTCGTGGAGCGGTTGGCGGGCCGGGAGCTGGCGCTGGCCACGGCGCGGCAAATGGACGTCGTCTGGACGGAGCCCACCTGAATCCTCGTTCCCTATGAACTACGTGGACACATTCATCGCCATTGCTGGAGACAGTCGCGCCACGGAGGGCCGGGTGCCACCCGAGCGCGCGGGGGGGAAGACCGTCGCGCAATGGGAGTACGAACTGATCTCCACGCAGCCGTATCGTTACACCCAGCAGGAGGTTCAGTTTCGCGTGCATTGCGCGCGCCGGGGCACGGAAGTGCCAGCGGGGGATCTCTCTCAGACGGCGGAGTGGAAGGCGTTCTTTGCGCGGCCCATGGCGTGCTTGCGCACCTCTCCGCTGGCGCGGACCTACGGGTGGGGATTTCACTTCGACGCGCAGGGTCGCGTCGCGTTGGTGGGGGTGGGAACTCCTGAGTATGCGCGGTGGGCGAGTGACCGGACGCTGCTGCAGACCTCGGCCATGCGCAGCCGTCGCGCCTGAGTTCGTGTTCGATGGGGATGGGGGGGCGGCAGCGCGGGAGCCTGCCCGTTTCGCACAGAAAAGTTTCTCGACCGGGTTGTCCTCGCGCGGGAGGGTGGTTCGTCATTCCTTGGAGTCGGCCATTTCCGCGTCGCGCCCTCTTGGCTTGGCGCGGCTGGCTCCGCCGAGCAACCCGATTCGAACATCCAACGAAAGAACTCATGAGCAGCGTGCGTGTGCTGGTTGGGACCAAGAAGGGCGCGTTCATCCTCACTGCCGATGGCAAGCGACGCGATTGGAAGGTGGACGGACCTTTTTTCGCGGGGTGGGAGATGTATCACCTGAAGGGTTCGCCCGTGGATCCGAACCGCATTTACGCCTCGCAGACCAGCGGCTGGTTTGGGCAGGTGATCCAGCGATCAGATGATGGCGGGAAGACGTGGTCCACCCCCGATGGTGCGGCGGTGCCGGTGCCCGGGGAGATGCCGAGCGGCGGGGCGAGCAATCGGTTCGCGTACGAGGGGGAAGTGGGGACGCACAAGTTCTATGACGGCACGCAGCATCCCTGGGAGTTCAAGCGCATCTGGCACCTGGAGCCTTCCCTGACCGATCCGGATACGGTCTGGGCGGGCGCGGAGGACGCGGCGTTGTTCAAGACCACGGATGGGGGCCGCACCTGGAAGGAGCTTCCAGGTTTGCGCGGTGCCAAGGGGCATTTGTGGCAGCCGGGGGCAGGGGGGATGGGATTGCACACCATTGTGCTGGATCCCACGGACGCGCAGCGATTGTACGTGGCCATCTCCGCGGCGGGTGCGTTCCGCACCGACGACGGGGGGGCGACCTGGAAGCCGATCAACCGCGGTCTCAAGTCGATGTGGGAACTGCCGGATCCGGACGCCGAGGTGGGGCATTGCGTGCATCGCATCGCCATGCATCCCTCGCGGCCCGGGGTGCTGTTCATGCAGAAGCATTGGGATGTGCTGCGGACGGACAATGCGGGGGAGGAATGGCGCGAGGTGAGCGGCAACCTGCCGAGTGACTTCGGGTTTCCCATCGACGTGCACGCGCACGAACCGGAGACGATCTACGTGGTGCCGATCAAGAGTGACTCGGAGCATTTTCCGCCGGATGGCAAGTTGCGGGTGTACCGCAGTCGGACGGGTGGCAATGAATGGGAGGCACTGACCCGGGGACTGCCGCAGGAACATTGCTATGTCAACGTGCTGCGCGACGCCATGGCGGTGGACACGATGGATCCGTGCGGCGTGTATTTTGGAACGACGGGGGGGCAGGTGTACGGCTCCGCGGACGGCGGGGATACTTGGATGACCCTGACGCGCGATCTGCCGGGGGTGTTGTCGGTCGAGGTCCAGACCCTGCCATGATCCGCGTCGTGCTGCCGTATCATCTGCGCACCTTGGCGCGGGTGCCCGGAGAGGTGGTGTTGGACATCCCGTCACCCGTCACGGTGGGGGCGGTGTTGGACGCCCTTGAGACGAGGCATCCGGCGTTGCGCGGCACTATTCGGGATCACGGGACCTTGAAGCGGCGCCCGTTCATCCGGTTCTTTGCCTGTCGCGAGGATTTGTCGCTGGATTCGCCTGAGACGGTGTTGCCCGACGCGGTGGTGAGTGGGACGGAGCCGTTCCTGGTGGTGGGGGCGATGGCGGGCGGATGAGGAGACAGAGTCAGAGAACGAGTCGTACGACGTTTCGGACCGTCCCAGAGCACGCCGCAGAATCGGCGCAGCGCGAAGGCACCATATCGAAGCCCAGGGCATTAACCCTGGGCTTTTTTATTCTCCAGGGAGTGCCGGGGGGGCGTGGTTTGCGCAGGAGAAGAGGGACCGGTACGCTGTCGGCATCTCGAACCCGTGGACTTTCTCCCGACTTCCTCCCGGTCCGCCACTTCGCCTGGTTCACGCTGCGGGCGGCGCGTGAGTCGCGGCGCGATCGCGTGGCGTTTGCTGCTTTGGCTTGGCTTGACCGTCAGCGTGTTGCCTGTGGCAGGGGCGGGGAAGGTGGCGCCGAAACCGCTGTACCGGGATCCGGTTCACGACGGTGCGGCGGATCCGGTGGTGGTGTGGAATCCGCACCTGGAACGCTGGTGGATGTTCTACACCAACCGGCGTGCCAAGGTGCCGGGGTTGTCGGGGGTGGCGTGGGTGCATGGGACGCGCATCGGTATCGCGGAATCGACCGACGGCGG
>JADLFD010000148.1 GCA_020845805.1 Verrucomicrobiales bacterium
CCGGTCAGGTCATTGGTGGCGCTCCGGGTGACAGGGCCGGTGCCTTCGTTGAACTGGAAATCGGCCAGCGTGGATTGCGCCGAGGCGGAGGGCGCGGGGAGAAGCCCGGCGATCAGCGAAGCGGTGGCGAGGGTGAGACCGAACGTCTGGCGTCTGCGATTCAGGGTGCACTTCATGGTTTGAGTCCTTTTCCAAGCCACGAGACTTCGGCTGCGAAGCCGAGGCCGCCTTTCGAGAGTCCATCGCGCCCCGTCGTGGCAGAGAATCAGGCCCGGCGCGCGTGCAGGTACGAGCTGTGAGAATAACGCAGGACGGTTTGGTGAGTGGCCGTCCGGCGCCCCACAAGCGTCCGCCAGGGTACCATGGGGTAGCGAGGACAAACCCTGGTCCCGGTCATGAATTCTTCTCCCTATTTTGCGCAGTGGCGGAGCACGTTCGCGCGTGGTGTGTGCCGGCGCGTGGAAGAAAGCGTGGCGCGGCCTCTACGGTCTTGTCCCGCTGGCGGACCGTGGGAAGACTCGCGGCCATGATCGGTTTCATTCGTCGGGTACGGGTGGGGTGGGTCGTCTGCCTGGGGTGGGTTTCCCTGGTCGCCTGGTCCGCTCCCGCATCTCCGGCGGACGCGAAGCTGACCTCGTTTTTTCGCGCCTATCTGGATGCGGCCTTTGCCTTGCGTCCGATGGATGCGACGCGTCTGGGAGATCGTCGTTTCGACGGGCAACTGGACGACCTTTCCCCGTCGGCGCAGGCCGCATGGGTGCGGCATCTCCGGTCTGCACTCGCGGCGCTGCCGCGTGAGGTGCCCTACCGCGAACTCGGTCGCGAGGCGCAGATCGATTACGAGATCCTGCGGGACGAACTCACGACGCAACTGTGGGTGGCGACCGAGGCAAATCCGTTCGAGAACGATCCCCGCGCCTACAACGAGTACATCAACGATTCGGTGTATCTGCTGTTCTCGCAGTCCACGCTCCCCCCTGCCACGAACGCGGCCCATGCGGTGGCGCGCATGCGCCGCATTCCGGAAGTGGTCAACGCGGCGCGAGCCAACTTGCGTCGCCCGCCACGCGCGCACACCGAGACCGCCATTCGCCAGAACCGCGGCGCGATCGCCTTTTATGAATCCGACCTTTTCACGGTGGCGGGTTCGATGGGGTCGGATCCGTCATTGCGAGCGGCTGCGACGGCCGTGGTGGCCTCCTTGCGCGGCTATCAGGAATTCCTGGAGAAGGACCTTCTGCCGCGTGCGGAGGGGGACTGGCGATTGGGACGCCGCGCGTTCGCGCGGAAGTTGGAGTTGGTGCTGAATGCCGGGATCTCCGCGGACGAGGTGTTGCGGGAGGCCGAGGCCGAGTTTTCCCGCGTGGAACGGGAGTTGGCTGTGATCGCGCGGCAGGCGTGGGGCCACTACTTCCCCGGCGTGCCGGTCCCGGTGGATGATGGGGAAGGCCGGCGCGAGTTGACGGCCAAGGTGCTGGGCGCCATCGCCCGCCAGCACGGCACGGCGGCGAGTCTCACCGACGACGTGCGCCGCAATGTCGCCGAGATCAAATCCTTCATTGAAGCGCGACGCATTCTGACGCTCCCGTCGCCGGATCGGTGCCGGATCATCGAGATGCCGGAGTTTCAGCGCGGGAACTCCACGGCGTACATGAACGCGCCGCCACCGCTCGATCCGCAGGCGGATGGTTATTACGCGGTGAGTCCGCCACCGCGGGACTGGGACGCGGCGCGGGTGGCGAGTTACCTCGAGGAGTACAACCATCACCTGCTCCAAATCCTCACCATCCATGAGGCCTATCCGGGTCACTACGTGCAGCTCGAGTATGGCAACCAGAATCCCAGCCTGATTCGGAAGGTGTTTGGCTCAGGCGTCTACATTGAGGGTTGGGCCGTGTACACGGAGCAGATGATGCTGGATCAAGGGTATGGCGACGGCGATCCCGCGTTGCGGTTATCCCAGCTGAAGTTCTATTTGCGCGCGGTGGCCAACGCCATTCTTGACCACCGCATGCACTGCCGCGGGATGACGGACGAAGAGGCCATGGATTTGCTGGTGCGGCGTAGTTTTCAGTCGGAAGGCGAGGCGCGACTCAAGGTGGTGCGGGCGAAGCAGAGCTCGACCCAACTCTCGACCTATTTCGTCGGGCGCATGGCGCACTATCGGCTGCGGCAGGCGGTGCAGCGCGAGTTGGGAGCGCGTTTCGACCTTGCGGCGTATCACGAGGCGGTGCTGCGTCCGGGTGCGGTGCCGGTGAAGTATCTGCCGGAGATTGTGCGACGCGAGTTGGAGCACGCGCCGGAGGGCGCCGTCGCCGCGGACGTGAGCCCGCGCTGACCTGCGATGCCGAACGGGGTGAGCGGAAGCGGGAGAGCGAGCGCCGTCTGACGACGGCGGCTAGTGCGCCCGGCCGGTGGCTGGTCTAGCGGGATGAAAGGTTCCCGTCGGGGGCTTGTGACGCCAACCGTAGCCGAACCGCCAGGTCGGAACCGCAAGGAACCG
>JADLFD010000149.1 GCA_020845805.1 Verrucomicrobiales bacterium
ACCGTGTCCGTGGTCGTCACCGACTTCAGCCCCTTCGCCATCAACGAAACGCGGTGGAGCGTGACCAACAGCTTTCGCGTCGTGGTTCGTGAAGTGAATGTCGCGCCCAGCCTGGTCCTTCCGGCGGACCTCGCGCTGGACGAACTGACGACCTTCGCGGCGGCGGCGCAGGCGGCCGATCGCGATTTCCCTGCGAACCCGCTGACGTTCAGCCTGGTTTCCGCCCCGGCCGGCTTGGTCATCGATCCGCGGACGGGCGCTCTCCAATGGATCCCCACGGAGCAGCAGGGGCCGTCCGAGAATCCCGTGGTGGTCGTGGTGTCGGACGCCAGTCCGTCGGCGGTGAACGCCATCCAGTTGTCGGTCACCAACCGTTTCATCCTCACCGTGCGCGAGGTGAACACCGCGCCACAATTGTCGACGACCGAAGACTTCACCATGGACGAGGGGAACCCCGTCACGGTTTCGCATCGGGCTCCGGACCCGGACATTCCCCTGAACACGGTCACGTTCTCGCTGGCGGGTGCTCCGGCCGGCGCGGCGATCGGTGCTGATGGCACGGTAACCTGGACGGCGGGGGAATCGGACGGTTCGACCACCAACCGATTCCTGGTGGTGGCCCGCGACAACGGCTCCCCGTCCCTGAGTGTGACCAATGCCTTCTCCGTGGTCGTCCGCGAAAAGAATACGGCCCCGATCCTGACCGTGCCGTCCGATCAGACGATCGAGGAAGGCGCCACCCTGACGATCTCGGCGTCTGCCTCTGATGCGGATCTGCCGGCCAACCCGCTCACCTACCGCTTGGTGGCGGTGCCGGAGGGGATGACGATCCAACCGCAGACCGGGGCCATCACGTGGACGCCGGGCGAGGTCCATGGGGGCTCGACGCGGACCATCACGGTGGTGGTGACCGACTCCAATCCCAGCGCTGTCGACGCCCCGACCCTGAGCGTGACGAACTCCTTCCGCGTGACCGTAAAAGAGGTCAATGCAGCGCCGGTGGTCGCCTCGGTGGCTGATGTTTCGGTGCATTACGGCTCGCCCCTGGCGCTGACGGTCGCGGCGACGGACGCGGATGTGCCGGCCAACCTCCTCGGCTATGAGCTCGAGCGCGCCCCTGAGGGCATGACTCTGGATCTGCGGACCGGAGCGCTGACGTGGAATCCCACGCAGGCCGCGGTCGGGATCCATCCCGTGACCGTCAAGGTGACGGACAACGGCGATCCTGCGCAGAGCAGCACGATCACTTTCCAGGTGACCGTGTTTGGGGCCGGGGCGCGCCTGGCGATCGGCGTCCTTGGAGGTGGGCTGAAGCAAATCACGAGCACCGGGGAGACCGGATTGGACTACGAGCTCCAGGCGTCGGGGGACCTGGCGGTTTGGGAGCGGTTGGTGGACTTCCGGATGACCGCCACGCCTCACGTCTATATCGATCCCCCGGCGCTTGGTGCCAACGTTCGATTCTATCGCCTCCGCCTGCGGCAGCCCTGAGCCCCGAGTTTGGCCTCCGCTTCGGTCGAGACCGGGGCCGAGGCCGGTCGGCGGCCCGAATCCGGTGTCCCAGGCACGGTGAAATCACGTGTGCCTGCAAATGTGCATTGCCAGTGCGGGGCCTCGGCTCCTAACGTCACGCGAACCCTCATCTGCTAGCGACATGCGCATCTCCTTGCCTCCACCCTTTCGCCGTTCGGTCCCTTCTTGGGGCCGGTCGGCGTTCACCTTGATCGAGCTTCTGGTGGTCATCGCCATCATTGCGATTCTGGCCAGCATGCTCTTGCCCGCGTTGTCGAAGGCGAAGCTCAAAGCCCACGGCATCAAGTGCGTGAGCAACCTCCGCCAGCTGCAGCTCGCGTGGGTCATGTACGCCGACGACCATGACGATCGCCTGGCGCCCAATCTCCTGGGGAACACCAACGCCTGGATCGGCGGCAACGTGAATTCGCTCCCGGGCGCCACCAACCTGGCGGACATCAAGAACGGCCGCCTGTTTCCCTACAACAACGCCTACGAGATCTATCGTTGCCCCAACGACATCGCGTACAAGATCGGCGGCCGGAACATCATCCGGGTGCGCAGCATCTCGATGAACGGGCGCATGGCGGGCGATCCCGCCGCGGAGTTCGTCAACCCGGGCATCCCGTTCTTCCGCAAATCCACGGACATCAACAAGCCCAGTCCTTCCCAGGCCAACGTCTTCATCGACGAGGACAAGGACAGCATCGATGACGGGTTCTTCGCCGTGCGTGCGCTGCCCAACGTCTGGCTGTGGCAGAACACACCCGCGAGCCGGCATGGCAAAGGCGGTTTGGTTTCCTTCGCGGACGGTCACGCCGAACTTTGGCGCTGGCGCGAGCCCGGCACCATGAATCTCAAGGGTCTGGACAAGCCGGCGCGCACGGGGGATCGCGATTTGCAGCGGTTCAAGGACGCCACCTACCAGCCCTAGCCGCGCCGGTTTGGAGCGGTTGGCGGTCGGTTTTCCCGGACCCGTCCCCTGAGGGACGGGTCTTTTGCTTTGGCCGCTGGATTCCCCGCCCGGCGTGCGTTTCCATGAGCGCATGTCTGAGGTGAAACGTGAACTGGAAGGGCGCGTGGCGCTGGTCACGGGCAGCTCGACGGGACTGGGACGTGCCATGGCTTTGGCGCTGGCCTCGGCCGGAGCGCGGGTGGCGTTGAACTACCACCACAACGAAGCGCGCGCGCGGCGCGCCCTCGCCGAGTTGAGCGAGGCGGGGCATCAGGCGGAGCTCTTTCGCGCCGACGTCACCTCCGAAGCCGAGATCACCCGGTTGGTGGCGGAGGTGACACAAAAGCTGGGACCGGTGGACATCCTCGTGCTGAACGCCACCTGCGACCAGCCCATGAAGCCGGTGGAGGAGTACGAGTGGGCCTTCGTGCAGCGCATGCTGGATTTCTTTGTGAAGAGCCCCTTTCTGCTGACCCAGGCATGTGTAGGTCACATGAAACGCCAGGGCTGGGGGCGGATCATCAACATTGGTTCCGAGGTGCTGGCGCGGGGTGTGCCGAACTTCAGCGCGTACGTGGCGGCGAAGGGAGGCCAGAACGGGTTGCACCGCAGCCTGGCCACGGAACTGGCGCCCTTCGGCATTACGGTGAACATGGTGGCTCCCGGTTGGGTGCTGGTGGAACGCCATGCCCAGGTGACGGAGGCGGAGAAGGCCGAGTATTTCGAGCAGCTGCCCGCGGCGCGATGGGGGCGGGCGGAGGACATGGGTGAGGCGGTGGCCTTTTTGGCGAGCGATCGCGCCGCGTTCATCACGGGCCAAACCTTGCACGTGAATGGCGGGAACACGGTCTGCTGAGATCGGAACTTGAACCCGCCGGCGCGACCGTGAAACTGCCGGCGTGAATCCCCCCGGAGTGCAGGTGTTGGCCCTGGCCATGGTGCTGGGGTTGGTCGCAATGCCGCCGCGTGCGATCGCGGCGGACGCTTATGAGTTGGGACCCGAGTCCTTGGGCCGCGCCGCGGGCGTGCCGGCGGGACGCGTGGAGAGCTTTGAGTTCAACGATTCCAAGGTGTACCCCGGAACGCAGCGGGCGGGCTGGGTGTACGTCCCGGCGCAGTATGACGGGGCGACTCCGGCGGCGCTGATGGTTTTCCAGGACGGCCATTCTTATGTCGGTACCAACGGCGCGCTGCGCGCGACGGTGGTGATGGACAACTTGATCGCGGCCGGCGACATGCCGGTTACGATTGGCGTGTTCATCAATCCAGGTCACCGCGGCGACGGCGCGCCGCCCGCAGAAGGATGGGGGAACCGCAGCAATCGTGCGGTGGAGTACGACTCCCTGGGGGACGCCTACGTGAAGTTCCTGACCGAGGAACTTCTCCCCTTTGTGGCCGCCCGTTGGAACCTCAAGATCAGTGCGGACCCCAAGTTGCGTGCGATTTCCGGTCAGAGCAGCGGCGGCATCTG
>JADLFD010000150.1 GCA_020845805.1 Verrucomicrobiales bacterium
CATTTCGTTCCTGTTTGGCTCGGTCATTCCGGCGCCCGACATCGACGAGTACGGGGTGCTGCTGTCGACGGTGAACACCAACGTCACGCCGCCGCGCGCCATCGTGGAACCGGATGTCTACTGGGTCTCCGAACCCTACTCGACGAACAACCACGCCGGCACGGGCTACTATTGGAGTCCGAACGCCGGCCGCGTCTTTGCCGTGAACTCCGGCCCGGTGGATATCCAGTGGCGCAAAGCAGTGGCCTCGGTTCCGGTGGGGACTCCTTCCAATGTCAGCACCTCGGTGCTCAGCGGCGCGACCTATACCATCCTCAGCCGGAGGTACGTGGTCTCGACCAGTCCCGCCAAACCGGTGCGGCAGATGTACTGGACCGAGGGTGATTTTGCGCCCATGGGCAAGCGCGTGATTGTGCCCGCCACGCGGGTGGGTGGACTGAAGATCGTCTACAACAACAGCTTTCCGGAACGAGTGGCCCAGGCTTTCCCGCAGGCCACCGTCATCGAGCCCGATCCCTCCCAGCGCCTCGATGAGACGCGCACCCTCTGGTACGACCAGACCCTCGGCTCCATCCACGCCTACAACGTCGAGGGCCGCGTCTTCATGGAGATCCTCGGCGACCTGCGCGAAGACCGTATCACGCGCCAGCACCTGGGTTTCGAGATCGTCGACGTGATTCGCGAGCCCAACCCGAGCCGTGTGACCACCTCGCTCGGGGAGAAGATCACCGCGTTCCCGGGTGACCTGCCGGATGACACAGGCCTTTTTCCCGAACCCATTCTCACCGGGAGCCAGTTGTTCACCTACCAGCATTCGGTGCAGGGGAGCGACGAGGTGCACTACTATGCGGCCCGCGAAACGCGGAATCTGAATGATCTGCAGGTGCACTGGCTGGAGCCCGGGGTGGCCGGTCTGAAATGGCCGTTCCGCTTCGTGCGATATGAACTCGTGTGGCCCTCCGAGGTCACCGCGTACAGCCACTACGTCCGTCCGCGGGTGGACACCGAGGCGGAAGCCAGGCTGACGGCGGTGTCCCTGCCCAATGAGAACGCCCCGTTCATCCAGTATCAGGACGCCCTCGACCAGGTGCGCGGCAAGCTCACCGAGCGCTTCCAGTACTACTCGTTCCTCGTGCCGGCCCAACCGGCGCATCGGGCCCTTCTTCGGTTCAACTCTGGAGAGCACGTGCGCTTTGAGCGCGTGTTCTCCTGGCTCGACGACACCCTGCGTTCCGGTGCCTTCGCGGGCACGGTGGCCACCAACCTGACGGCCTGGGACGCCGGCCACGCACGGTTCACGTTCACCGACGCGTTGCATTCACCGCGCACCTACGCCGCCACCGCGCGCGTGGGGGACCGCATCAACCCGCCCCCGGGCGAGTACGGCGCGGGCTATAACGAGTCCTATCTCGCCGGGCACATCGTCGAAGCGGTGGGGAATACGTTCCATCCCGTCGCCTACCAGGATCCCTTCCAGGTCGGATTCGAGACGGCGAACCGCGGTGCCATCATTCCGGTCAATGCCATCCCCGGATCGAACCTGCTGGAGGTGTCCTGGTTCCGGCAGAATCGCGTGGATGCCGAGGCGGGATTCAAGAGCATCTATTGGCCGGCGGTCACGGCGCGTTACACGCTGGAGTGGCCCGTGGACGCCACGGAGATCGTGCTGGCCAGCAATCGCGGGTCGGGTCCGCTCCTCAGCCTCCAGGCCCGCGGGAGCATCTACTTCCAGAACGACCGGTCGCTGCCGGGATACAATCCCAACGAGGAACACGCCCTCATGCAGGGCGGGCAGGCCTATGCCTTGCGGGACGATCTGAACCTCACCTCCGGGGCGTCGTACTCCTCGGATCCGTACGTCCTGCTTGAGTTCACGGCGGAGGACGGGCGTCCTGCCATGAGGGCCTTCAAGGTGCTGCGCGAGAAACCGTCGGAAGGCATCACCTTCGACTATACCGTCGCCGCGGGCACCGTGCTGCAGCCTCCCATGCCGCTGCCCCTGCTCGAGCCCCCTTTTGCTCCCAAACTACCCGGCCAACCGCGGGTCAGTCTCAACGAGGAATTCTCGCACTGGACGCTCAGTGCCTCGACCAACACGAGTGGCCTTTGGACCCTGGTCACCAGCGCGCGGCACTTCCTTGCGCCCTACACCGAGGTGGCGCTGCAGAATACCGCGCCCGTGTCGGCGCCGACCTGGTTCTACCCCCTTCATGCCGACACCCAATCGCTCGAAGGCTACGTCTCCGCCCACCGTGCCTTCCCGCTGGCCTCGTATTCCGGCGTTCCGGCCGCGAACGCGCATCGCTGGCGGTTCGCGGTCGGCCGCACCAACGGTTTGAGCGCCAGCGCCTCGGCTCTGGTGGCGGTCCCCAATCTTGCCTCCAACTGGCTGGTGACACTCACCGAGGTCAACGGCTCGCTGGGCTATGTGGAAGTGGATTTTGCAGCGGACACCCCGACCGCCGCCCATGCTTCCACCCGTCTCTTCCTTCGCGAATCGCTGGGCACGACGGGTGCCTACAACGGATGGCGCGCCGCTCCGGAGGCGCTGCCCTCGGCGGTGACCAACAGCGCGCTGCGCGACTTCTATGCCTCGTTCACTCTCGAGGATCGGAAGGGCAATCTGTGGGTCTACCGCGGACCTCATGAGACCGGCGGCACGGCACTCACGACCATCCAATTCTATTACCGGACACTGCCGGGGTTCCACTTCCCCAGCCTGGCGCTGGAGACGCAGCCTCCGGTCGGGACCATCACCCCGTATCTGCGCACTCGGAATGCGGCCGATGGCTCGTTCGTGGGCGATGGCGTGCGCGGCAATGCCGACAATGACCAGGTCGGCGATGGCAATGCGCACGGCATCCGGTACCACCCGA
>JADLFD010000151.1 GCA_020845805.1 Verrucomicrobiales bacterium
CGTTCCGGCCGGCCACGGTGACTCCGCCGACGGAGGATTGGTTTGAAGGCGTGGCTGCCTCGGCGGACACGGCGGTGGCGGTCGGGGACAACGGCGCGATTTATCGATCGGTGGGGGGTGAGGCGTGGGACGCGGTCACGGGCACGAGCCTCACCGAATGGTTGAGCGGCGTGGCGCGTGGGAACGGCGTTTTCGTGGCGGTGGGCGAGGGGGGCTTCGTGGCGAGTAGTCCGGACGGCACCACTTGGACACGGCGCAGTTCGGGGGTCACCACGGATTTGAGCCGGGTCACGTTTGGGCTGGGGCAGTTTGTGGCGGTGGGCGATGCGGGGGTGATTTTGATCAGCACGGATGGGGTGACGTGGGAGCGCAGCCGGTTGAGCGACGGAACGACGCCCACCTTGCTGACCGCGGCGGTGGGTGCCGACGGCATCCTCGTGGCAGGCAACTCGGCCTTGTATTTCAATCCCAGGATTTCGCCGGGCTGGCAGAACCATCTGACGCCCCCGGGGAGCCAATCCCCGGCGCCGGATTGGACTTACGGCGCGGCTTTGTGGGACGGGCAGCGGTTTGTGCTGGGGGGGCGAACGGGCGTGACGGTGGAGGGGATCAAGGTGGAGTCCCCTCTGCCGGTGGTGGAGTTGATCTGGTTCCGCGGCGACGAGACCCCGCGATCCTGGCTGTGGGACATGGAACGGGTTGGGGCGACCTACGTGGCGGTGGGGGATCTGTCGACCATTCTCACCAGCCTGCAGGGTACGGAATGGGCCTTGGAATCCCTCACCAGCACGGCGTCGACCGTGCTCTATGGGGTTGGAGGTTCCTCGCGCGAGTTGCTGGCGGTGGGCACTGCCGGAGCGATGTACCGATCCCCTGGAATGACGCTCTCGGCCCTGGTGACGAACGTGGTGACGGTCGAGGGGGTGGGTTATCCGCTGGTGAGCACCAATGAGGTCAGCCTGCTGGGAGTGGTTTGGGAGCAGGTGGGGCAGGGGGTTACCGCGGAGACCCTGCAAGGGGTGGCGTGGAACGGAGCTTTCTTCGTGGTGACGGGCGGCAAGGGCACCCTTCTGCGCAGTGCGGACGGCACGAATTGGGTGGCGGGTTCGGTACCCACCACGGCGTTTCTCAGTTCGGTGGCCGCCTCACCGGATCGCTGGGTCGCGACGGGGAGCGGCGGCACGATCTTCTCCAGTCGGGATGGCATCGCGTGGGAGGCTCAGGGGGCGGGCGTGACGAACTGGGTCTATCGCGTGCGCTGGTTGGAGGACCGCTGGGTGGCGGTAGGGCAAAAGGGATTGGTGTTGGAAAGTGGGGATGGCGCGGCGTGGACGCGGCGGGACTCGGGAACGGAAGCCTGGTTGACCGACGTGCGGCGCGTGGGCGGTGTGTTCTATGTCTGCGGCACGCAAGGGACGGTGCAGCGCAGTGCGGATCTGGTTTCGTGGGAGGTGCTGGAGTTGCCCACGGGCAAGTCGCTCTATGCCTTGGCCTCGCGGGATGAGCAATTGTTGGTGGCGGGGGCGGAAGGGGTGGTGCTCAGGACGCTGTTGGAGTCGCCGGTGTCGCGTGTGGGAGTATCGCGGTACGACCATCGCGTGGGCGCGTCGGGAGCGGTGGATCTTTTCCAGTTTCGCGGGCTGCCGGGGAGGTCGTTTCGATTGGAGTCCGCGGGGGACATTCTGAATTGGGAGCCAGCGCAGGAGCTGCGCCTGGGGACGAGTGGGGAAGCGGTTTGGGGACGGCCGGCGGGGGAGCCTTTCCGGTTCTACCGCACGGTGGTGGCTCCGTAACGAGCGGGACGCGTGTTCCGCCGTGGAGTTGGAAGAGGTGGGGGGCGTGGTGCGGGGGCGGTGTTCCAGGGGCCTTACCGAGGGAATCCGCGACGGGGCGCGCCGCGCCGCTGGGCACCGAGTTTGCGCGGCTATTCCGCGACGGGGAGACGCAGGGTCACCTCGAATCCGTGCGGGCGCAGGTTCGCGGTGGTGGCGGTGCCGCCGCAGGCGTCGAGGCAAGTTTTCACGATGGCGAGACCCAGACCGGCACCGCCGAATTCGCGATTGCGCGACGCCTCAGGTCGGTAGAAGGGCTCGAACAGATGGGGAAGCGCTTCGGTGGGGACCCCGGGGCCGCGGTCGGAGATGATGAGTTCGCACCAGGTTCCGTCCCGTTGAGCGCGGACCGTGATGGGGCCGGCCTCACCGGCGTAGCGCAGGGCATTGCGCAGGACGTTGGCCACCGCGCGGGAGAGCAGGGCGGGATCGGCCCGCACGCGGAGGTGGGGCGGGAGTTCGTTGACGAGAGTTCCTGAGCCGGCGGACTCGCGGTGCCAGGCGCGTTGGACGAGAGGTGCGAGATCGACGGGGACACTTTGGATGGTGCGTCCGTGAGTGGCGCGGGAGAAGGCGAGCAGTTCATCCACGAGCGCGGCCATCTCCTCCAGTTCCTCGCTGATATCGCGGAGTCGGCTCCGTTGTTCGGCGGGTTGTTGCTCTTCCAGGATGGCGACGGCGGCCTGGAGTCGAGCCAGCGGGGAACAGAGTTCGTGGGCGGCGTCGCCGAGGAAGCGACGCTGGCTGGCGGCCTGATCGGCGAGGCGCGCGGCCATGGAATCGATGGCTTCGGCGAGTCGCCCGAGTTCATCGGCGCGTCGGAGATTCAGGCGGTCGTCGAACCGACCGGCGGCGATCACTCCGGTCTGGCGGGTCATGCGGGTGACGTCCCGAGTGATCCGGCGCACGAAGGGGAGCCAGAGCAGGGCGGAGAGCGAGATGGTCCCCAAGCCCGCGAGGATCCAGGGCCAGATATCGAGGAACAATCCTCCGCGCCAGGGGGCGTCGATGCGCGCGACGAGGGCCAAGCCGGGTCCGGACCGATCCACCACGGGCAGGCGCAGGACGGCCCAGAAGACGGGGGGCGATCCGGCGCGGACCACGAATCGGGGGAACACGTTGCGCGGGGAGGAGCGGTCGAGGCCCGCGCCGCGTCGCGTTCGGAACGGGGGGCCGGGAGGGGAGGCGGGATTGAGTTCCTCCGTGGTTTCGCGCGGCTTGCGCGGTCCGGCGAGGGGCACGCGTGGACCGGCGGGGGCGGCGGCGAATCGTCCGCGCGCGGCGATTCGGCGCAGGACCTCCTCAGGCAGTCGGAGTTCGGCGCCCCCGACTTGGGCGCCCGACTGGTCGAGGAGGACAAACGTGATGCGATAGGCATCTCCGAAGCGTTCGAGGACCTCATCCCATTTCGAGGGTTCGTTGCGCGACAGTTCGTCGGCGATGAGTTCGGCGGCGGCCTGGAGTCGTTCCCCGGCGCGGCCGGCCAGGAGCCAGTCCGGTCGCAGGCGAAGTTGGACGAAGAAGACGGTGGTGGCGAGGGCGCCGATGACGAGGAGGTTAAGGACCAGGCCGCAGAGGATTTTGGTGGCGAGGGACCAGGACTGCCGCTGGGGGGGAGCCACCGGGGCGAGGGTGGCGGCCGCGGATGGGGGCAGTGTGCTCACGGTTCCGGGTCGAGCATGCGATAGCCCACCGAGCGCACGGTTTCGATGAAGCGCGGAGCCTTGGGATCGTCCCCGAGTTTCTTGCGCAGGGACGAGATGTGGACGTCGATGGAGCGGTCGAAGACCTCGTAGTCCCGGTCCCTGACTTCCTCGAGCAGTTGTTCGCGCGAGCGCACGCGTCCGGGCGTGCGGGCGAGGGCGACGAGGAGGTCGAACTCGACCGCGGTGAGGGAGAGGGGCTGATCGGCGAGGAGGGCGACGCGTGTTCCGGGGTTCAAGCGCAAGGTGCCGGCGACCACGTCGGGTTCGGATTCCCCGGGGTGGTGGGCAGGGCGGGCGGTGGTGCGACGGGTGACCGCGCGGAGGCGCGCGAGGAGTTCGCGGGGCGACGCGGTCTTGGGCAGGTAATCATCGGCTCCAATTTCGAGGCCGACGATGCGATCGGGCTCGTCGCCGCGCGCGGTGAGCATGAGGACGGGAACAGGGGAAGCGCGACGGATTTGCTTAAGCACCTCGAAGCCATCGAGGCCGGGGAGCATCACGTCCAGGACCACGGCATGCCAGGATTGCTCGGTGGCTTCGGCGACGCCGGCGGGGCCGTTGTGGACGGCATGCACGGCATAGCCCATGGGCCCGAGATACTCGGTGAGCAGGCGGCACAGTTTCCGGTCGTCGTCGATGAGCAGGACGCGGGGGAGTGCCTCGGGGAGGGGGCGATGGTTCGCGGGTGAGTCCACGGTGGCGCCAGCGCGGGGAGATTGCCTCGGTTCATCCGTCCGCGCGACGAGTTTTACATCTGCTTAACACTTCCGTCAGCGGAAGGGCTGAGTGGAGCGGGTGGTGCGGAGTGGAGGAGCGCGGAAGATCAGGGCGTACTGAGATCGATCACGAGGTGGGTCGCGCCGGAAGGCACGGGGAAGGCGCGGGCGGGTTGGCCGCCGAAGCGCACCTCGACCTGCTGGGCCCCGGGGGCCGTGCCGAGGAACACCGTGGCGGAGTCCTGCGAGTAGCGGCCGCTGCCGGCGCGAATCTCATGAGCCGGGCCTGGAGTGGTGTCGCGGATCACGCGCAGTACGGCTCCGATGGCGGTGGGATTGGAGGCGGGACCCCGGACACGCGCACTCAGGCCGGGAATGGGGCTCTGGTTGGTCCAGAGCAGGAGTGGGCCGGAGTTGACGGTGAGGGCGAGGTCGGGTCGTCCGTCGGCATTGAAGTCGGTGACCGCGGCGCCCCGTTGTTCGCCGAGCACGTCGATTCCGGATTCGGCGCGGGGAGCGGCGCTGAAGTTTCCTTTTCCATCATTGCGGAGGAGCAGTCCGTGGCCGGAGTCGAGGCGATCCTCCTCCTCGCGCACGGAAAGGAGGTTCTGGAGGGCCAGGAGATCCACATCCCCGTCGAGGTCGAAGTCGGCGGCGGCGAATCCGAAGATGGGGGTCCACTGGGCGGGGGCGGGGAGTTCGAGACGCTGAAAGTGGTCTCCACGGTTGAGGAGCACGAGCGAACCCAGGGTGCGCGCCTCGACGAAGGAAGAGGCGGCGGCGTGATCGCCGAGGAGTTGGGGCACGGTGGCTTTGGCAAACGCGGCGTGGGTGGGGAAGGCCGCGATCAACCACGGGAAATCCGTGGCGAGCGGGTCGCGGGTCCGGACCGGAACGAAATCGCCGTAGCCTGAGCCGGGGTGGTGAAAGGATTCCAGGATGGCGGTGCGGCCCGCGCCGTAATCGCCGTGGTACAGTCGCCATGGCCCGCGAGGGGCGCGTTGTTGGTGGCTGTTGCGACCCCAGTTCGCCGCCACGAGATCGAGGCGGCCGTCCCCGTCGAGGTCGGCGGCGGCGAGTCCTTGCCAGATCCCGGTGAGGTCTTCCAGTCCGAGGTCGCGAGTGCGTTCGACCCAGGTGGTTGCGCGTCGGGCGAAGACCCGGAGGCCACCCCATTCACAGGCGAGGACGCATTCGGGACGAGTGTCGCCGTCGAGATCGGTCAGGAGCAGGCCGGTCACATTGCCGATCCTTTGGAATGGCGCGGACGCGGTGGCATCCAGCGCGAGGACGCCGGCAAGATTGGTAAAGACGCAGGTCGAGGCGGGTTGCGGGTAACGACCGGGGAGCAGGCGGCCCGCCACCACGAGATCGAGGTCCCCATCGTCATCGACGTCGGCGGCGGCCAGCGGGCCAGGAGAAGCTGGGATGGCGGGCAGCGGAGTGCCGCGCGACCAGGCCCCGTTCTGGTGATCCCAGCGCAGGGCGGAAGGGGCGTTGGTATTGTCGGACTCGTAGTGCGAGAGCGACGCGAAGATCGTGTATTGCCCGGGGGCGAGGGTCAGGCCGAGGACTGCCAGGGCGTCATCCGGGAGCGGCGGGTCGAGGAGGATCGCGGCGGGTGGAATGGGCGGTGTGCCGGGGGCGAACTGGAGTTGTCGCAGGTTCCCTCCGCGACCGTCGGCGACGAGGAGTTCGTCGTGACCATCCATGTTGGCATCGAGCGCGGCGATTCCTGGTCCCTGGAAGGCGAGGCGCCAGGGAAGGAGGGGTTGGCGCGCGAACTCGTCGAAGGGGGGATCGACATGGGGCGCCAGCCCGGGAGTGGTGAGAGCTTGGAAGAGCGGGGGCTGGGGGGGCGGTGCGGACGCGGCCGTGGGAGCGTCCGAAGGTGGTGGCGTTGCGGAGGCGGCATCGACCACGTAGATCGAGTTCGGGACGGCGTGGGGGACGCGGGACAGGGAGCCGTCTCGCCAGCGGACCTCGAGGGTGAGCGTGGTATTGGAGGCCGTGGCAGCGAAGGTGCGCTGGCCTTGGTCGCAGGAGAGGTACCGGCCGCCGGTGAGCATCTCCTGCTCCTGGACGGGGACGGGGCCGCCCAGGAGTCGAACCCGAGCGCCGGTGCCGCCGGTGTTGGGGGCTTTGCCGCGCAGCCGGACGGCGAGCCGTGGCGCGGTGGCGTCGTTGCGGCAGAGGAGGGGTGCGGCGTTGAACGTGCTGCCCACGGCGTCGAGGTCGCCGTCGTTGTCGAGATCGGCAAAGGCGAGGCCGTGGGTGACCACGCGATAGTTGAAATTCCAGCGCACACTGGCGTCTTCGAAGTGCAGATTCCCGCGATTGCGCCAAGCGATCTGCGGTGAATCGAGGGGCGGATAGCGCAGGAGTTCGTCGGTGAAGGCTTCGTTCAATCTCCGTCCGTCTCCGCGGCCGGCGCCGCCGGACAGGTCGAGGTCGTTGACATCGTGGGGATAGCCACTGGAGACCAGGAGATCTTCGTAACCGTCGAGGTCGACGTCGAGAAAGGCGGGCGTCCAGGACCAGTCCGAAGTGGCGACGCCGGCGTACCAGGCGATTTCGGCGTAGGTGCCATCGCCGCGGTTCCAGGAGAGGATGCTGCGGGAGAACGCGTCGCGCAGCTCGGGGTTGCGCGGGCTGCGGAGGTCGGGATCGGCGCCACGCACCACGTGGGTCATGTGCCGGTACTGGTCCGCGGGGAGCATCTCGACGGTGTAGAAATCCAGGTTCCCATCGCGGTCGATATCGGCGAAGTCCACGCCCATGGAGGCGTAGCTCATGTTGCGCAAGGCGCGATGGGAGAGGGCGCGGAACGAGCCGTGGCCGTCATTGAGCCAGATGCGGTCGGGCGTCTGGAAATCATTGCAGACGTAAATGTCGGGATGGCCATCGGCGTTGATGTCGCGCAGTTGGACGGCGAAGCCGAGGTCGGGCGGCGCTTCGGGGAGCGGGTGTCCGGACTCGTCGAGGAACCGCTGGCTCCAGTTTACCGCGGTGAAGCGGGCCTGACCCTCGTTGAGGAACAGGAAGTCCGGTTCGCCGTATTCGTAGAGTTTGTTGTTGAGGATCCGGATGCGACGGCCGGCGCGGCCGGTGGCGACGGGTTGTCCTCCGACCATGCGGGTGGCGATGACGGAGCCATCGCGGAGAAGTGACTCCGCGGCGAAGCGGGCCACGTAGAGGTCGAGATCGCCGTCCCCATCGAGGTCGGCGGCGGCCGACGACGTGGCGCCGCCGGGCGTGGCGAGTCCGCCGACGTTGGGCGCCGGGGTGAAGGTGCCATCGCCCTGGTTGAGGAAGAGGGCGTCGGGACCGAGGAACGAGGTGACGTGCAGGTCGAGATGGCCGTCTCCGTTGAGATCGGCGAAGAGCGCTCCGCTGGAGATGAGGTTGGTGGCGGCGACGCCGGCCTGCTCCGTGACGTTGGTGAAGTGCCAGTCACCCAGGTTGCGATAGAGTGCGTTGGCGCCTTCACGGTTGCAGAAGTAAAGGTCGCACCAACCGTCCCCGTCGTAGTCTCCGAGCGCCACCCCGGCCCCGTTCATCAGGTTCTGGCGTTTCGCGTAGCGCACCGCGCTGCAGCGATTGGTGAACGTCACACCGAGCGTGGCGGGAGCGAGGCGCGTGAATCCGGCGGTGGGGGCACTGGCCGGGGAGGGGGGAAGGGCGAGGCGTTGGAATCCCGGCCCGGTTTCCCAGGCGAGTCGGGGAGTGGGGGGCGAGGCGGCGTGCACGGTCGCGAGCGGCGCTGCGAAGCCGACGGAGGCGAGGGCCAAGGCGCGAAGGAGCGGGCGGAGGGCGGGAATCACGCGTGGAGTAGAGCCTGTGGGTTGGGGATGCCGGGTCGGAGGTGAGATGTGGCGAACGCGGGGAGCGGGGAGCGTCAGCGTCGGGCCTGGGTGATTCGATAGAGCGCGGTATCGGTGCGGATGAAGAGGGAATCCCCCACGGCGGCAGGAGTGGCCATGATCTGGCCGGGGAGTTCGTTCCGGGCCACCAGGCGGAAGGTGGGTCCGGGTGCGACCACCGAGGTCACGGCTTCGCGGCTGGGGATGAGGAGGTGTCCGTCGGCGAAAAGGAGCGAGGCGCTGTGATTGCCGCCGAGGCGCTCGCGGTAATGTTCCTCGCCGGTGAGAGCGTTGAGGCAGGTGAGCATCCCCCCGGAATCACTGACAAAATAGAGCTCGTTCCCCACGAGGAGCGGCGAGGGCATGGTGGGGACCCCTTTGGCGTAGCGCCAGGAGACCTTGGGGGCGTCGGGGCCCTGCAGTCGGATCGCGAGCAACTCGGGGCGCATATAGCCGGTGCTGAGGAAGAGATGGCCGTGGCCGAGGACGGCGCGGGCGGACTGTGAGAAACCGAGGTGCTCGAGGTTCAACTTCCAGAGTTCGCTGCCCGTGTCCGGGTCGTAGGCGTAGAGCCAGTCGGCGCCTTCGGAGAGCAGAACCGGGCGGCCGGCGAGCGTGGTGAGGTTGGGAGTCGCGTAGGATTTTCGGAGCTGCGGATTCTCGTGGAGTCGGCCGGAACGTGGCGTCTTCCAGACCACGGCGCCGGTCGCCCGGTCGAACGCGGCGACGAATTGCTGGTCGCTGCCATCGAAATGGACGACGAGCAGATTCTTCCAGACCACGGGCGAGCTGCCGGGCCCGTTCTCGTGCATGATGCGGAGGCTGGTGTTGGTCCAGAGGAGAGAACCGGTGCGGGTGTCGACGCAGGCCGTGCCGAAGGTGCCGAAGTGGCAGTACAGGTGGCCCTCGGCGAGAACCGGGGTGGGCGACGCGTAGGAGTTCAGGGTGTGGACCCATTGCGGCTCGCGTTGGGAGAGGAGCGGGATGCGGTGGGTGAGACGCCCGGAGGCGCGTTCAATGCCGACTGCGAGGAACTCGACCGAGTCGAGGAGGGTGAGGGGTTGGTCCCCGGTGTTGTCCTTCAGGCGGCGTTGCGCGTCCTCGGGGCGGGCGGTGGTTTCGAGCGCGGTGGTGAGCCAGATGTGGGTGGCGTCGAGGACCGGCGAGGACCAACCGCGGCCGGGGATCTCCGTTTTCCAGGCCACGTTGGTGTGTTCGTTCCAGGTGATCGGCAGGCGGTGGGCGATGGCGTGTCCTTGGCCGTCGGCGCCGCGCCATTGGGGCGACTCGGGGGCGGAGTCGGAAGCGAAGCAGAAGGAGGCGGAGGTGGCGCCGAGGTTCACCGCGAGCAGGAGTCGGGCGAGGAATCGGGATGGGGACGGGGGATGAGCCATCGGTCGAACGTGTTCCGCGATGATGACGTGGAGGGAACCTCTCCTGTCGAGACCGATAGACGGTGCCGCGATACGGAAGGGGGGACGGAGGCGGTCGGGTTCGCCGGCGTCCGGGGGCACGCGCGTGACTCGCGGACAGGGAGTCGGAGTGCGGCGGTGGGACCCGGCGGTGGGGGCTCCCGCGGGCTGGTCAGGAGAGAATGGCGCGCACGGCGCGGCGCAGGGATTCGAACTCGACGGGCTTGTGGAGCAGGTCACGGAAGCCGAGTTCGGCGGCTCGTTCGCGGGTGAGGCCGAAGCTGTGACCCGTGCAGATGATCATGGGAAACTCAGGACGCGCGTCGGTGAGTTGTCGCGCGAGATCCACCCCGTTCTGGCCGGGCATGAGGTAGTCGGTGATCAGGAGGTCGAAGTCGCCCGGGGCACGGAGGAAAGCCAGTCGCGCCTCGATGGGATTGGTGAACGCGGAAACCTGGTAGCCTTCGAGACCGAGGATCCGTTCGGTGATGCGGAGGAGGGAGGGTTCGTCATCGACCACGAGGATGCGGCCGCGGCGCGGTTCGGTGGGGGACTCCGCGGAGGGGTTGGGGGGACTGGACGGCAGGGCGTTGGTCTCGGCGGCGGGGAGGTAGATTTCGAACGTCGAGCCCTGGCCGGGGTTGGACTGGGCGCGGACGGCGCCGTGGTGGTTTTCGATGATGCCATGGACCACGGCGAGCCCGAGACCGGTGCCCTGGCCGGCGGGTTTGGTGGTGAAGAAGGGTTCGAACACGCGCTCGAGGGTGGCGGCATCCATGCCTGGTCCGTTGTCGATGACGGTGAGGCGGGCGTAACGGCCGGGGGGAAGATCCGGAGTTCCCGGGGTGAAGGGGGCGATGAGATGGACGCCTTCGAGGACGACGCGGATCTGGCCGGGTTGGTCGCCGATGGCCTGGGCAGCGTTGGTGGCGAGGTTGAGGATCACCTGCTGGACCAGGGTTGGGTCGGCGAGGACGTCGGGCACCGGATCGTGGACTTGGGTGACGAGTTCAGCCGTGGCCGGGAGGGCGGCGCGCAGGAGGCGGAGGGATTCCTCGAAGAGCGGCTTGAGCTGGATAACGCGTCGTTCGGGTTCGCCGCGTCGCGAGAAGGCCAGGATCTGTTTGATCAGGTCGCGGGCGCGCTTGGCGGCGACGAGGGCGTCGTCGAGGTTCTCGCGGGCGGCGGGGAGAGTCTCCACGTCCATGCGGGCGAGTTGAGTATGACCGATGATGGCGCCGAGGATGTTGTTGAAGTCATGCGCGATGCCGCCGGCGAGGGTGCCGATGGCCTCCATTTTCTGGGCCTGGCGGAGTTGTGATTCCAGCCGTGCCTGATCGGCGGCGGCCTGTTTTTGGGCGGTGACATCGCGGATGTTGGAGACGATGGCGCCAAGATCAGGATCGCCGAGACGGTTGGTGACAGAGGTTTGAACCCAGCGGAACGAGCCGTCCCGGTGGTGGATACGGAATTCGCTTTCGAAGTAGGCGTCGGGGGTTTGCAGGAGTTGGGTGTGATACTTGTCGAAGGCCGGGCGATCCTCCGGGTGAATGAGATCTGCAAACTGTCGGCCGAGGATCTCATCCCGCGAGTACCCGGTGATGCGGGTGATGGCGGGGCTGACGTAAGTGCAGCGGCCGGTGACTTCGGTGAGGGAAAGTCCCTCGAACGAGTGTTCGATGGCGGAGCGGAAGCGCGCCTCGGCGGCCTGGGCGGCGCCCAGGACCCGGTTGCGCTCGAGTTCTGCGCCGACGCGTTCGGCGAAAAGCTTCAGGATGGGATCTAGATTCGGCGAGCGGTCGATGGGGAGGGGGTGCAGGAGTGCGAGGAGCCCGATGGGGACGCGGTGGCGGTCATGAATGGAGACACCGATGTAGCTCTGGATCCCTCTGCCACGGAGGAGCGGGTCGAGGGGGAAGCGGGACGTGACGTCCTGCGTATGGACCACCAGCCCACTCTCGAGTGCGTCGAGGCACGGGGTCCCGAGAAGATCCCGTTCAAAGTTGGGAGCGCCCTCGCCGTCATCCCACACGGCGAGGGTGCGGATGCGGTCCGTGCGGCCTGGCACGAACTCGGCGGCGAGGGCGATGCGCATGCCGTAGAGCTGGGAAAGCTGCCGCACGATATCACGGAGGAAGTTGGTCTCCGAGTCGACGGGCCTGCCGGAGGCGAGCGCGCGTAGCGCGGAGTCGATGCGTTTGCGCTCGGTGATGTCGACATGGGTGCCGACGATACGCAGGGGGGCGCCGCTCTCATCGCGCAGGACGAAGGCGCGGGAGAGGATGTCGACCCAGTGTCCCGCCTTGTGGCGCATCCGGAACTCGCATTCGAAGTGGGGGATGCGGCCTTCGGCGGCGTCGCGGGCGAGGGCGAGGGTTTGGTCGCGTTGGTCGGGATCGACGAGCCGGCCCCAGGAGTCGAGATGGTTGGGGAGTTCGGCATCGGTGTAGCCGAGCATGGATTTCCAGCGCGGCGAGAAGTAGGCGTGATCGGTGCGCAGGTCCCAGTCCCAGAGCCCGTCGTTGGCTCCGCGCATGGCGAGTTGGAAACGTTCCTCGCTGGCGCGCAATTCTTCGGCGGCGGCGCGTCGTTGCGTGATGTCCTGGAAGGCGCCGTGCAACCGGACCAGCACGCCTTGGTCGAACTCGGCCTGTCCCTGGGCGCGGACCCAGAGACGCCGGCCGCCGGCCGTGATGAAAGGCAGCTCAAGGTCCCAGGGGGTGCCATCGCGGCAGCCGCGCTCGACGGCTTCGCGGATGAGGTGTCGTGCCTCCGGGGCATAGAACTCAATGGCGCGCTCGATGGAGGGGCGTTCGGTGAGGGGAAGGTCGTGGATCCGGTAAACCTCCTCGGACCAGTGGAGGACCGCGGCGCGGACGTCGATGGACCAGGCTCCGACCTGGGCCATTCGTTCCATGCGCTGGAGCATCTCGTTGCGCTGGCGCAGGGTCTCGGTGGTGTCCCGCAGGGAGCGCTCGTTGCGTTCGCGTTCGATGCCGATGGCGGCGGTGTGGGTAGCGCTGGTGATCAGGACGAGTTGCTGGGGAGTCGGGCCCTGCGGCGTGCGGAAGTACGAGGCGAAGGTTCCGAGCAACCGGCCTTCGCTGTCGAAGATCGGCTCGGACCAGCAGGCGCGGAGGCCTTCCGGAAGAGCGAGGTGACAGAATTCCTTCCAGAGCGGATCCTGCTCCACGTCTTCGACCACCACCCGTTCGCGACGATGGGCGGCGGTGCCGCACGATCCGGCAGAGGGACCGATTTCGAGTCCGTCGACAGCCCGGCAGTACGACTCCGGGAGGGAGGGGGCCGCGGCGTGGCGGAGGTGGCGTCCGTCGGCGTCGACCAGCATGATGGAACACAGCATGCCATCGGCCTGACATTCGACCGCGCGGAGCAGGGCCTCGAACACTTTGGACAGCGGGGCGCCGTGGGCGATGGACTCCAGCACCTTGGCTTGCTCCGCACGGAACTGCTCCTCCAGTTTGCGGGCGGTGACATCCTGGCAGGTGCCTTCCAGGCCGATGACCTGGCCGCGTTCGTCGAAGAGCACGCGCGAGGCGGCGGTGGCCCAGCGCAACGATCCGCTGGGATGCACGAACCGGTAGTCGTGCGTGAAGGACTTGCCCGTGCGCAACGCCTCCTGAATGCGGGTGCTCACGGACTCCCGGTCGTCGGGGTGGATCTGAGCGAGGTAGGCTTCGAACGAAGGCCGGAAGGTTCCGGGGTCGCGGCCGAAGATGCGGTAGAGTTCGTCGGACCAGGTGACGATCTGGGCGGGAGCGGACCAATGGAAACTGCCCACGCGGAGGAGGGATTGGGCGTGGCGCAGCCGCGCCTCGCGATCGGCGAGTTCGGCCTGCGCCCGTTGCTTCTCGGTAATCTCGGCCTGGAGCGTGCGGTTCGCGGCGGCGAGTTCGGCGGTGCGCTCCGAGATGCGCCGTTCCAGGTGCAGGTTGAACTCGCGCAGATCCGACTCGGCACGTTCCGCGCGACGAGCGGACTCCCGTTGGCGTCGGTAGGAGAACGCCAGGGCGACGAGTCCCAGGGCCAGGCAGCCGGACAGGATACTGACCGCTCCCAGGGTGCGGCGAAGGGGCCAGGGAGGGGGGGAGAGGATCGCGACATCAGCGGCGCGGGCAATGAGGATGCGCGGCAGCGGAGGCGATTGAGGGGTGACTCGGTATTGGGTGCGGAGGCCGGAGATTCGGACGCGTGTGCCGGGAAGGAGGACGCGCGGTTCGGGATAGACGGGGCAGGCCTCGAACGTGCGATCCCCATAGCTGAGCACCCAGATTTCGTGGGACGTCCCGGCGCCGCGGTGGAGGATCTGCCCTTCGACGGTCACCAGCTGGCCGTAGCGTCTCGGATCGAGAAGCTCGCCCGGGTTCAGGAGGGTGGGGCTGATCCGCTCCCCGCTGCGTTGTTCGAGGATCCGCACCGCATCCAAGGTGGGGACGCCGTCCTTTTCGGTGGGGACGGCGAGGACATCGAGCAGTTGGCCCTCCGAGGCGCTGGGGGGGGAATCGAAGTGGACCGGCGCGGAGTTGCTCGCGCTGCCAATCCACACTTCCTGGTCGTGAACGAAGAGGATTTGGCCGCGGAGGCGGAGGGGTCCGAAGTGGTTGCCCAGCTCCTCCGGGAACAGGTCGGCCCCGGTGGACACGGGGAGCGTTCGCGCGGTCTCGGCGGCATTGGTGAGGACCACCAGGCTGGCGGTCGAGGAGGCGAGCAGACCGACCTTGGTGATCTGCCGTTGATCATCGGTGCTGGGGGCGAACACGCCGGTGACTTCAACCACGGCGCCCACGAGCTCCGCCGAGGGGGCGATCTGGGCGCCCAACAGGGAGGCGGAGACCGTTCCCAGGGAGCCACTGATGTCGATCGAGACGTGCGCGGGCGGGTTGGTGGAGGTGCTGGTGCGCAGGACCACCCCCCGCACCTTGACGAGATCGCCGTCGTGATGGCCGGCCCAGAGTTCGTCGGCGCTGACCAGGCGCGGGACGAGGGGCGGAGCGGGGCCGAGGTTTTCCAGTTGATGAATCACGAGAAAGGGCAGGAACGCGCCGCCGTCGGTGGTGCCGCGCAGGCGAACGCGGGTGCCGGCGGGTGGAAACTCGCGCACCAGTTGGGTCTCGCAGTAGATGCCGCCAGTATTGTCTTCGACGAAGAGCAGTCGCCACGTCGGTTCGGAGAAGGAGACCACCGCGTCGATCTCGACGGGCAGCCCACGGGCGGCCTCCACGATGGGCAGGGCCTGGATGCTGGCGGTATCGCGGAGAACCGTCCCCGACGCGGCGGGTGCGGGCTGCGCCATGACGCTGGCGGGCAGAAGCACTACGACGAGTGCCAGGCACCGCAGAAAGGAGCCGCTGAGCCAGCGGGCATACATCGGGAGGCTCATTATGGGCGGCGCGTTCGCGGTCGGGCAATGCGATTCTCCGCGAGTCCGGTGAGCCGGTCCCGGTTACCCCCGCCCTGCGGGGCAGCGGCAGGTGGGCCGTGAGATGCGGCCCCGAGACATCGACGTCGTGGGGTTGGGTGGGAAACTGCAACGCGACGCGGGTGGCGGATTTTTGGCTTTGATTAGGCACGAGCGCGCCCAATATCCCGCCTCCTTTGCGCCGGGGGAGGCCTTTTTGGCGCAGGCTTTGGTTTCGATATGAAGCGCACGCATCATTGCAATCAGTTGCGTCCCGAGCACGCCGGTCAGACGGTCACCCTGGAAGGTTGGGTGCATTCCCGGCGCGATCTCGGGGGCGTCCTGTTTCTCGACCTCCGCGACCGCGAGGGGCGCACGCAGACGGTGTTTGATCCGTCCGACCTGCCGCCAGCCGTGTTCGACGGCGCCACGCGGTTGCACAGCGAGTCGGTGGTGCGCGTGACCGGAAAGGTGCGTGTCCGCCCGACGGGCACGGAGAATCCGCGCATCGCCACGGGCCAGGTCGAGGTGATGGTGACCGTGCTCGACATCCTGAACCACGCCGAAGTGCTGCCCTTCTCGGTCGACGACCCGGAGGTGGCCAACAAGGTGAACGAGGAACTGCGGCTCAAGTATCGCTACCTCGACCTGCGGCGCCCGGAGATGATGCGCAATCTGCGCATCCGCTCGAAGGTCGCCATCGCCACGCGGTCGTACATGGACGACCACGGGTTTCTGGAGGTGGAGACCCCCACGTTGTTCAAGTCCACGCCCGAGGGCGCGCGCGAGTTTCTCGTGCCCAACCGGCGGGAGCCCGGGACGTTTTACGCGCTGCCGCAGTCGCCTCAGCAGTTCAAGCAGATCCTGATGGTGGCGGGGGTGGAGCGTTACTTCCAGTTGGCGCGCTGTTATCGCGACGAGGACCTTCGCGCCGATCGACAGCCGGAGTTCACGCAGGTGGACATCGAGATGAGCTTCATCGACCGCGAGGATCTCTACGCGCTGATCGAGGGATTGCTGGCGCGGGTCTGGAAGGTGGCGCTGGGGATGGACATTCCCACTCCGTTTCGGCGCATGAGCTTCAACGAGGCGTTGAACCGGTATGGCATCGACAAGCCGGATACGCGGTTCGGGATGGAATTGGTGGATTTCACGGAGGAATTCCGGGCCAGCACGTTCAAGGTATTCTCCGGCGCGGTGGGGGCGGGCGGCGTGGTGAAGGCCATGAACGCCAAGGGCCTGGCGGCCGCGACGCAGGGTCAGATCGAGACCATGACCGAGTACGCCAAGAGCTTTGGCGCGCGCGGGCTGGCGTACATCAAGGTCGAGAACGGCGAATGGAAGTCGCCCATCGTGAAGTTCTTCTCGGAAGCCGAGAAGCAGGCGTTGGTGGCCAAGCTCGGGATCGAGGAAGGCGATTTGATCCTCTTCGCGGCCGACCAGTGGCTGAACGCGTGTGAGATCCTGGGCCGGATCCGATTGTACTGCGCGGAGGTGCTCAAGACGCAGGGCAAACTGAAGCTCGACCCGACGCGGTTTGATTTCCTGTGGGTGGTTGATTTCCCGCTGTTGAGCTACGACAAGGAAATGAACCGCTGGTACTCGAGCCATCATCCCTTCACCGCGCCCGTGGCGGAGGATATTCCGCTGCTCAAACAGGATCCGAAGAAGGTGCGCGGCCAGCACTACGACATCGTGGTCAACGGCGTGGAACTGGGAGGGGGCTCGATTCGTATCCATCAGCCCGACGTCCAGAAGACCATCTTCGAGGAAATTCTGCAGATTCCGCCTGAGGAGACCGCGCTGCGGTTTGGCTACATGCTGGATGCCTTCCGTTACGGGGCGCCGCCGCACGGGGGCATCGCGCTGGGGTTCGACCGGTTGATCGCGATCCTGTGTGGGACGACGAGCATCCGCGACGTGATCGCCTTCCCGAAGACGGCCAAGGGAACGTGTCTGATGACGGATTCGCCGACCACCGCGACCGCGCGGCAGTTGCGCGACCTCTACCTCGAAGTGAAGACGGCGAAGAAGGAAGCGTGAGGGAGTGGAGCGGCCCCGCCGTCCGCCGCCGGTGGCGTGTGTTGGAGGGGGGGGGAGGTACGCCAGCCGTGGGTGAAACGGCGGACGACGGTGGCCGCACTGAAGATATCGGCGCGAGTGCGGGGAACTGTAGGGCGGCGGTGCGTGGCGGGCGCGAGGTGGGATCGGACTCGGCTCAGAGCTTGATCGTCGTCATGGGGCGGACTTCCTCCGACGCGCCGAAGGGCCGCTAGCGTGGGGCGCTGTTCCCACCCCCTGCGGCGAGACGATCCAGGGCGCAGCGCGCGGCCGAGGTGCGGTTTTCCACGCCCAGTTTGGCGAACACCCGCTCGAGGTGTTTTTTTACCGTGGCCTCGGCGACGCCGAGGATGGTGGCGATATCCCCATTGCTCTTGCCCTGGATGAGCCAGAAGAGCACCTCCGCCTCGCGCGGGGAAAGGCCCAGGGTTTCCAGGGCGGAAGCGTGTTCGGGGGCGGTGAGGGTCAGGACCGCCGTGGTTTGCCGTGCGCGGGCGAGCCGCGCGCGGATGGCGGACAGGAGGTCCTCGGTCCTCACTGGCTTCGAGAGGTAATCATCCGCCCCCAGGTTCATGCCGGTGCGCACATCGCCCCGGTCGCCGCGCGCGGTCAGGAAGATGAACGGGATGCGCGCGGTGGCGGCGTCGGCACGCAGTTGTTCGAGCACGGCGAATCCGTCGAGTCCCGGCATCATCACATCGCAGAGGATGAGGTCGGGGGGGAGGCGGCGTGCTGCGGCGACGCCCTCGGTGCCGAGGCTGACGCCCTGGGTGTCGAAGCCTTCGGCGCGCAGGATGGTGGTGAGGTTGCGCAGCATCTGGGGTTCGTCTTCGATGACCAGGATGCGGGGGCGCGGGGTAGCGGGGTTCATGTCGGGAGCGGAGCGGCAGGGTGAGGGAACAACGGGACGCGCACTTCGGCACGGGTGCCTTTGCCTTCCTGGCTTTCGAGGCGGATGCTGCCGCCATGGAGATCCAGGCAGTGGCGGATCACCACCAGGCCGAGCCCGGAACCGGGGACCTGACGCACGTTGGAACCGCGCTGGAAGGCGTTGAAGAGGCGGGGGAGATCGTCGGGGGGGATGCCGAGGCCCTGGTCGTGGACGGTCAGGACGGCGGCAGTGTTCTCGTGGCGGACGCGCAGCACGACCGGGCGGCCGGCGGGGGAGTATTTCACCGCGTTGGAGAGCAGGTTGCTGACCACATGCCGCAGCAGGTCCGGGTCGCCATGGGCTGGGGTCGGGAGCGGGGCGAGTTCGAGGAGGATTGGGCAGCGGTTCTCGGACGCGCGCAGCTGCTCATCGGTCCAGCGGCGACAGCACTCGGCGAGATCGAAGTCGGTGGGGCGGAACTCGAGTCGACCGGCTTCCACACGGCCGAAGACGAGGACTTCTTCCAGCAGGACGGCCATGCGCCAGGCCTGGTGTTGGATGGCCTTCAGATGTTCGACGCGTTCGGCGGGATCGAGTTGGCCGAGGTAGCGTTCGAGGATTTCGGACGACGAGTGGATGACCCCCAGCGGGGTGCGGAACTCGTGGGAGACGAGGGCGACGAAGGAACTCTTGAGCCGGCTGAGTTCGCGTTCGCGGGCGAGCGCGCGCAGAAGCTCTTCCTCCGCGCGTTTGCGTTCGGTGATCACCAGGGCGAGGGCGAGGACGACCGGTTCGCGGTCGATCTCCAGGACCTCGGCGGAGACCAGGGCTTCCTCGACTTCGCCGGACTTGGAGAGGAGTCGCGCTTCAAACCCGCGCACGGAGCCGGTGTCGCGGAGGATGCGGAAGAACTCGGCGCGGCGGGCGGCATCCTGCCAGATGCCGAGTTCGGCGGTGGAACGTCCGATGACTTCGGCGTGGCTGAAGCCGGAGCTTTGGAGGAAGGCCTCGTTGACCTCGATCAGGCGTTCGTCGCTGGCGCGCACGAGGGAGACGATGGCGGGCACGGCGCGGAAGGCTTTGCTGAATCGTTCCTCGGATTCGCGGAGGCGCTCGGTATGGGCGCGGAGTTCGGCTTCGGCGCGCTTGCGTTCGAGGGTGAGCGAGGTTTGGACCGCGACGAAGCTGAGGATGCGCTTCTCCTCTTCGCCGAAGGCGTCGGAGTCATGGTGGTCCTGCACGGCCATGACGCCGAAGGTGCGTCCGCCGGCGGTGAGCGGGGCGCCGAGCCAGATGGCGGAGGGATGTCCGGTTTGGGCGTATTCGCCTGCTTCTTTGAGTCTTTGGATTTCGTGGAGATCGGCGAGGGCAGCCTTGCCGGTACGGAGCACGTATTCGGTCATGCCGCGCCGGCCCTTACGCGGCACGGGCGTGGGGTCGATGGCATCACGAAAGTAGGGGAACTGAACCATGCCGGAGGCTTCATCCTGGAGGGCGATGTAGAAATTTGCGGCCGGCATGAGGGTGCCGATGATTTCGTGGATGCGCGCGTAGAGGCGGGGGAGGTCCTCGGCGGCATGGGCGGCCTCGGAGATTTCGAAGAGCGCGCGTTGGACTTTTTCGGCGCGGGTGCGCTCGGTGATTTCGCGGGTGAGGCGGCCGTTGGCGGCGACCAGTTCCGCGGTGCGCGCCTCGATGCGCCGTTCGAGTTCCTGGTTGAGTTCGAGGAGGCGAGCCTCGGTGCGCGCGCGGATCAGCTTGTTGGCGCAGATGGAGGCGATGGACTCCAGGATGGTGACGTGGTGTTCGGTGAAGAACCCCGGCCGGGAATGTTCCGAGTCGATGACGCCCAGGACCCGGCCTTCGGAGATGATGGGGACCGCGAGTTCGGAGAGTCGGATCGCGTCATCGACGAGGTAACGCGGATCGAGCCGGGTGTCTGGGACGTGCTGGGTGAGGCCGGTGGCGGCGGCAGCGCCGACGATACCGCTGCCGAAAGGGAGTTCGATGGGAGTGACGATCTCCCGGTCGCGTGGGTTCTTGGGTCCGAAGGCCGCCCGTTGCAGGAGGACGGCGCGCGTTTCATCCGCGAGATAGACGACGCAATCCTCGAAACCGAGGGCGGCGATGCCCTGACGGGTGACTTCCCAGACGATGTCGTCTTCGGAATGGACCGTGGAGAGGGAGGTGGCGAAGTCGTTGAGACTTCGCGTGGCATTCTCGGCTTGCCGCTGCGCTTCCCGGGCCAGGAGGAGTTCCTGGGAAGTCGTCAGGGGGGAATCCTCCGCCCCGTCGTGCCGTCCCGGACCGGGGCGGGACGCCGTGGCATCGGGTGGAATGGCGCTGGCACCCATGACCTCCGGGGACACTGGCCGCAACCTGCCAGACGGAGGCGGGGGAGGTCCATCCCGTCCTGCCGCGGGCTTGGATGGGCCGATGGAGGTTGGGGGGGATCGGGAGTGAGTTTATCCGAGGTGCGGAGCCACCGCCCGTCGCGGTTATGTTTTGTGTGGTGATGACGCCGACCACGGGTGTGGCATGACTGGCGGTGGCATCCGCAAGGGGATTATCGGAGCGCCACGCTTGGACTGAAGGTCTGTCGATTTGGACGGGACCGGGTCGATGATTCTCCGGCTGGTCGCCTAGCGTGCCGCCTGGATCAGTGCTTTCCAGACCGCGGGCGAACGAGGCCCTAGAAATCGGCGCACCAGCTGGCCTTCGGCATCCACGAGCACCTGAGTGGGCAGTTCCTGTCCGTCGAACCGCCGCCCCACCTGTTGATCGGGATCGAGCAGGACGGGGTAGTTGATCCGGTGACGCGCGGCGACGACGCGGACGGCGCGAGCCAGATCGGTGAAGGCCGTGGTTCGCGAGGCGGAATGCGCAGAATCGGAGGGGGAGGCGGTCGGCGCGGAAGAAGAAGCAGGCGGAGGGGGGGTGTCGAGGCAGATACCGAGCACGACGAATTCGGAGGACAACTCGGATTGAAGCTGGGTCAGGACCGGGAGTTCTTGGAGGCAGGGGGGGCACCACGTGGCCCAGAAGTTGAGGAGGACCACCCGGCCGCGAAACTCGGAGAGCGCACGGGATCGACCGTCAAGATCAGGGAGTGACCAGTCGGCCAGCGGACGACGTGGGGTAAGGATCGGGGGAGCGGCCGGCGCGGGGGCGAGGGCGGCCTCCTGGGAGCGCCACCAGGCGAGGCGTGCGGATTGAGCGCTGCCGAGTCGCTCGGTTTGTTCGGCGGTGAGCTGGACGGGGACCAGGGGATGGCGGTCGGGGCTGAGACTGGAAAAGCGGAGGCCGGAGTCGATGCCGGTCCAGCGTCGAAGCAGGGAATCGGCGGCCAGGACCACGGTCGGATCGGGATCGGAAGTGAAGGGCAGGACGACGGGAGTCCAGCCTGGGTGTCCGGCGCGGCGCAGGGTTTGCAGCGCCAGGAGTCGGAGTTCGGGATCGGCGTTCACCAGTTGCGGGTGAATCACCTCGCCGGCCTGGGCGGGGGTTGGCGGGCTGAGGGATCCGAGCGCGAGCTCGCGCAGCGCGGAATCCGGATCCTGCGCCGCTTCCCGGACCCACTCCGGCACGAGTTGAGGCAGGAGAGGACGATGGTGGAGGGCATCGGTGAACGCGACACGACGGTGGGGGATGCGGCCGGTGGTCCAGAGAGGGCGCAACGCGTTCTCCCGGGCCGTCGTGTTGGGCAGCCACGCCTCCAGGGCATCGGCGTCGAGGGTGTCCGCGGCGAGCGCGTGTTTCAGCTGCGCAAGGGTGGCGAGGTAAGGGCGAAGGTATGAGGCCGCCAAAATGGCGAGGGCGGCCGTGATCGCCCAGAGGATCCAGCGACGGGAGGGACGAAGCGTGTTCATCCCAGACGAGCGGAGGGGAGTGCGTCGGACGTGCGCGTCACTGGGCGCCTTTGACCCGCAGGCGCAGGCCGTAGATGGAGCGTCCGGCGGTGATGAAGAGCAGGTTCCGATCTTTCCCGGCGAAGGTGACGTTGGCGGTCCATGGTTCGGGCACCGGGAAGTTTTCCAGTTGTTTGCCCGTGCGATCGAACACGGTCACGCCTTTGCCGGTGAGATAGACATTGCCCTCGGCGTCGAGGGTCATGCCATCGGAGCCCATTTCGCAGAACAGCTTTCGGTCGGTGAGCGACCCGTCGGGCTGGATCCGGTAGGCGTAGGTTTTGGAATCCCCGAGGTCGGCGACGTAAAGGGTTTGGCCGTCCGGGGTCCCAATGATGCCGTTGGGCTGCTTGAGCGCGGTATCGACGCGTGCCGGGACGCCACCCTGGGGGGGGAGGAAGTAGAGGTGCTGGCCGTCCTGTTGCATGGCGGGATCGCGCTTCCAGTAGGGACGCTTGTAGAGCGGGTCGGTGAAGTAGAGTCCGCCATCGGGTCGGATCCAGAGATCATTGGGACCGTTGAGCAGTTTTCCGCCCGCGTCCTTGACCAGCACGGTCGCCTTCTTGTCGGTGCTGATGCGCCAGAGTTGGTTCTCCTCATCGGCGCAGGCGAGGAGGTTTCCCTGGCGATCGAAGAAGGTGCCGTTGGCGCGACCGGAGGGCTTGAGCCAGTCGGAAGTGGTGTTGCTGGTAGCGTCCCAGCGCACGATACGATCGTTGGGTTGATCGGTGAAGTAGACGTTCCCGTCGCGGTCGGCGGACGGGCCTTCGGTGAAGCTGAAGCCGGTGGCGAGGCGTTCGAGTTTGGCGCCTGGAGCGGCGAGGGTCGCGGGGGGAGCGGATTCTGCTGCGTGCAGGCTGAGGGCCAGGGTCAGGGAGACGGCGCAGACGGCGAGGGAGGGCAGTTTCATGGCGCGTGCGAGACGCCATTCGGGACTGGAACGTGCGCGACGTCAAACCCCAGTTCCACAGGCACCGCGGATGCGGATGTGGCACGGGGAGGCCCATCCGATGGGCAAGTGGGGAGGCGGCCGGACTCGGGGCTGCCGTCGGGCAGCTTGGTGGCACGCCTTTCGCCCCTGGCGTCGATGGCAGGGTGCTTCCGGACCTTTTCCGACGGTCTTAACGGGCGAGGTCGACGAAGTTGCGCAGGATGGCGAGGCCGACCTCCTGGCTTTTTTCCGGGTGGAACTGGGTGGCGAAGATGTTGTTTTGCCAGACGGACGAGGCGAAGCGCCCGCCGTAGTCGGTCCAGGATGCGACCACACCCGGGTCTTCCGGGCAGGGGTGGAAGCTGTGAACGAAATAGACGAACGAACCGTCGGGGATGCCACGATAGAGCGGGCAGTCGGTGCGCGCCAACTGGAGGCGGTTCCATCCGATCTGGGGGACCTTGAGGTCGGGGCGGTCGGGGAAGCGCGCGACGCGCCCTCGGAACACGCCGAGACCGGCGGCGCAGGAATTGAATTCCTCGCTGCGTTCGAACAGGGCCTGGTATCCGACGCAGATGCCTAGGAACGGCCGGCCGGATTGGATGAATGCGCGGATGCCCTCGAGCAGTTCCTGTTTCTGGAGGGCGTGGAGGCAGTCGTCGAAGGCGCCGACCCCGGGCAGGACCACCCCTTGCGCCTGGGTGAGTTCGTGACCGTGACGAGCGATCGACACCTCCGCGCCACAGCGGAGGAGGGCTTTCTGGACGCTGCGGAGGTTTCCGGAGCCGTAGTCGATCAGCGCGAGCACGGCGTGGAGTGTGTCGCGGGGCGTGGCCGGGCGCAATGCGCGGGACACCAGACGGCACCCGACTTGCATTCGGTCGGCTGCCACCTAGCTTTCGGCCGCATGGATCTCCCGAAGAACGTGGGGGTGATGATCCTTCCCAACGTGAATCTCTTCCCCCATGCGGTGCTGCCGCTGTTCGTATTCGAACCGCGGTATCGCCGTATGTTGAAGGATGCGCTGGAGACCCATCGGCTTTTTTGCGTGGCGATGCAGCGGCCGGAGGCGTCGCGCGAGGCGCCCTCGAAGGTGGCGGGCCTGGGGGTGATCACGGCCTCGGTGGAGAACCCGGATGGGACCTCGAACATGATGGTGCAAGGCCTGGCTCGCGTGTCGCTGGGGCGCGTGCTGAAACGGCGTCCCTACCGCGTGCACGGCATCCAAGCGATGGTGTCGGATGCGGTGGACACCCCGCGTGTGGATGCGCTCAGCGTCAAAGTGCGGGAGTTGGTGGGGGAACGGTTTCGCCTGGGATTGCCCGCGCCTCTGAAGTTGCTGGGAGACACGTCCGGGGTCGGGGAGGGGGAGACACCCAGCACGGAGCAGATCCTGAACTCGCTCACGCAGATCGGGGACGCCAGCGTGCTGGCCGACTTGGTTTCTTGCACGTTGCTGTCGGATCCGGCGCAGCGCCAGGTGTTGCTCGAGACGGTGGATGTGGAGACGCGGTTGCGGTACCTGATTTACTTCCTCGTGAAGGATCTCGAAGGCGCGGGGGGCGCTCCGCCGGGTTCCTGATTGCGTCGCTGGCGGCGCACCCACTCCCAAGTGCTCCGCTCCCGCAGGGTCCAGGTCACTTTTCCGAAGTACGCTGAGGCGGTTGGGGTGCGGGGAGTCCGGCGGAAACTGGCGTGGCGGGGGTGGGAGGGACTGGGGGTGAGCGTAAGAAGCCGAAGGCGCGATAGGCAGTGTGCCCCAGCCACTCGTGCCAGCCGAGGGTGAAGAGGGCGAGTGATTCTTCATCGGGCAGCACGCGGAACGACCGCGTTGGGGTGGGGCTGGTCAGGATCTGAAAATCACACGCCACGGGATGCACGGTCAGGCCTTGTGCTTCAAAGGCGTCCACGGCTCGGGAGAGGTGCAGGGCCGAGGTTACGAGCGCCAGATGTTTCCAACCCATCCGTTGCGCGAGTTCACGGGTCCGCACCGCCTCCGCGCGCGTATTGGGGACGGGGCCGAGGGTATGCAGGGTCGCGCGTCCGGGGTTCCAGAGTTCGAGCCAGGTACGGAGTCGATCCGAGTCTGGAGTGGAGGGCTGGGCTGGGTCGCGCGGCGAATCATCGCCACCGACCACCAGATGGCGTGCGACACCTCGTCGCACGAGTTCCAGCCCGGTGATCCAGCGGTCGCCGGCGGGGGTGAGGTCGAGGCCGACGAAGTCCGAAGCAGACGGGCGCCAGCCGCCGCCCAGCACCACGATGGCATCCACCGTCGGGACCTGATCGACGGTGTGGTGGACCCATGGACGCTCGAGGGGGGCGAAGAGCAGGTGGACGGTGAAGGGTTGGGCCAGGACCCAGGTGATGGTAATGGCGAGGGCGGCGAGTTGAGCGATCCGGGAATGTCCTCGGCGCCAGGCGATCACGGCGAGGACCACGGTCACGGTCCAGACGAAGCCCACCGGGTGCAGGACGGGGGAGAGGATGCGCAGGAGGTCGAACACGGAGCGGGACGGAAGGCGCGGGTCGGAGGGCGCGGGTCACGGGTCGCGACCGGGCCTGACGTGGGAACGATCAGGAGGCGGCGGGGGCGGGGGCGGGGATGAGCGCGAGCTGGCGATCGATGCGCAGGAGGTATTCGTTGGGTCCGTCGGGCCACGGGACATTGAGGAATCGGTAGACCCCTTCGAATTCACGATCGAGGCGGGGCCGGACGTGGCGGTGCCAGAATTCGGGGGTTTTGCGGATCAATTCTTCGGCGGAGCGGAAGAGAGGGACGGCGGAGGGATCCTGACGGGAGCGTTCTGCTGCTTCGGCGAACTCGGCGAACAGAATGGGGAGCTTGGCGACGTAATCGTCGGCCGCCATCTGTCCGAGGAGATCCGCGGTGGCGAGGGCGCAGCCTACGCGCCGGTCGAGGGACGAGCTGAATTGCAGCGCCTGCACATCGGCGTTGAGGCCGGTGCACCGGATCATATTTTGAGCGGCTTCCACGTCCGCCCTCGCGGCCCGCTGGGCTTCCAGGTAATGGCCGGCGAACTCGGCGCTGCGTTGAACGTGGATCGGGGTGAACTTGGCGCCGGTACCGTCATGGTCGCCGCGGGGCTTGAGGTAGCCGGTATCGTGAAAAAGGATGGCCGTGAGTCCGAGCCGGACCGCGCGAGCATCGAGTTGGGGGAGAGATGCGGACTGATGCCAGCCGCGCAGGAGCCGGGCGAGGCAGAGCGTGCCTTGGAGCGTATGCTCGAGGTCGTGGTATTTGGCGTCGAGCGGCTCGAAGTCCGGGTGCCGACCGGAGAACGTCTGCTGCAGGCGATCAAAGGCCGCGTGCAGCCAGGGGGCGTCGGCGGATCCGGTGACGGTGGACCAAGTGGCCTGGCATTCCACGAGGACGGCGGCCGCATCCCGCGTGTTCACCTTGGGAAACACGTCAGAACGGTACCAAAACCCGGAATGGTTTCGCGAATGTTTTTGCGCCTGCGGGCGGACCGGGTTTGCTCCCGCGCACGATCGCGGGTAAGCAGGAGTGCGTCCGGTGAACCGCCGGTCCGGCTCGACGACCCCAGCTCATGGCCCATCCCCGATTCGGCGCTCACACCGATCCCACCTTCCGCTCGGCTCCGCGTCCGGCCTGGGAGGTCGTGCGCCGTGTCTCGGGCTATTTGCGTCCGTACTGGGCGATGGTGGTAGCAACCATTGGGTGTGCCGTGCTCTCGCTGGGATTTGGCCTGGTGTATCCGCGCCTGACGCGGCTGCTGCTCGACGAAGTGATCGGGCGGGGACGGAGCGAATGGCTGGCACCGGCGGCGGGGGGATTGCTGGGGGCGTTCTTCCTGCGGGAGGTGTTCAACAGCCTGCGCATCCGGGTGAACAACCACTTGGAACAACGTGTGATTCTCGACCTGCGGCGCGACCTGTATGCGCGTCTGCAACGGCTGCCGGTGGCGTGGTTCGACCCGCGCGCTTCCGGGGATCTGATGACCCGCGTGATGGAGGACGTGAACAGCGTGGAGCGATTGTTGATCGATGGCACGGAGCAGGGAACGGTGGCGTTGCTGAGCATCGTGGGCGCGCTGGGGTTCATGTTCGCGAGCAGTCCGGTCCTGGGCGCGGTGGCGCTCATTCCGCTGCCATTCCTCGTGGCGGGCGCGTTGTGGTACACCACGACTGCGCATAGTCGTTATCGGAGGCAGCGGGAGGCGTCGTCCGCGATGAACGCCCTGCTGATGGACAACCTGCAGGGCATCCGCCAGATCAAGGCCTTCGGTCGCATGGATCATGAGGATGCGCGGTTCGCGGAGCGCGCGAACGAGTTGCGCGAAGGCACGCTGGTGGTGATGCGCGCCTGGGCCTGGTACCAGCCGGCGATGCAGTTCGTGGGGGCGGCCGGCATCGGCCTGGTACTGTGGGTCGGGGGTGCGCAGGCGATGGCGGGCCGGATCGAGATGGGCGCGTTGGTGGAGTTCATGCTCTACGCCGGGATGTTCTTCTATGAGCCGATCGGGCGGTTGCACGGGCTCAACCAGATGCTGCAGTCCGCGCGCGCGGCGGCGGCGAGGGTGTTTGACATTTTCGACGCCGTGCCGGAGCGCGCCGATCGCACCGGGGTGCTGCGGCTGCCGGTGCGCGGCGCGGTGGTCTATGAGAACGTGGGATTCGGATACGGTCCGGGCCGGCCGGTCCTGCAGGGGATCCAGCTCGCGGTGCAACCGGGGGAGATGATCGCGCTGGTGGGGCCCACCGGCGCGGGCAAATCCACGTTGGTCAACCTGCTGCCCGCCTTCTACGAGGCCACCGCGGGTCGCATCCTCATCGACGGACAGGACATCCGCGACATCGCCCTCGACTCTCTGCGTCGCCATATCAGCGTGGTGTCGCAGGAGCCCTTCCTGTTCAACGGGACGCTGCGTGAGAACATTCTCTACGGGCGTCTGGACGCCACCCAGGAGGAGATCGAGGCCGCGTCGCGCGCGGCGAATTGCCATGAGTTCATCACCCGGCTGCCGGAGGGCTACGACAGCCGGGTGGGCGAACGCGGGGTCAAGCTGAGCGTGGGCGAGAAGCAACGGGTGAGCATTGCGCGCGCCCTGCTGAAGAATGCGCCCATTCTCATTCTGGACGAGGCCACCGCCAGCGTGGACACCCAGACCGAGCGGTTGATTCAGGAGGCGCTCGACCGTCTGCTGCATGGCCGCACGAGCTTCGTGGTCGCGCACCGGTTGAGCACCATCCGG
The DNA here is from genome assembly GCA_020845805.1 of Verrucomicrobiales bacterium. Taxonomy (GTDB): domain Bacteria; phylum Verrucomicrobiota; class Verrucomicrobiia; order Limisphaerales; family CAIMTB01; genus CAIMTB01. Next base: position 27,957 of record JADLFD010000151.1, read on the forward strand.
CACGCCTCCCAGATCCTGGTCGTGCGCCAGGGGGAGATTGTGGAGCGGGGCACCCACGAGGCGCTGGTGGCCGGCGATGGGCTCTATGCGAAGCTGGCGCGCATCCAGAACACCACCACCATCGAGGAGAGCTTTGAGCGCCTGGGCGTTTAGTTGGGTGCGATGGATCCGATGGATCCGGGGTCGACGCGGTTGCTTCCCGTGCCGACCCCGCGTTGCTGCGCGTCGCGTGTCCGGATGGTGGTGGTTCGTGAGGCTGATCGCCGTGGTCGGAGCCCCGGGGTGGGTGGGGGCGGCAGACGTGGATCGACTGGGTACGTGGCACTTCGAGCCGGGGGATTCGCGCCTTCCCGCGGCGGTGCCGTTGGTCGCCCCGGCCCTCGGTGGTCGGCCGGTTGCGGGCATGCTGGGAGGCGGGCTCGAATTCCAGGAGGGCGACCGTCCGCTCGTGCTGCCGCTGAGCGGATTGCGGTCCGCCTCGACCGGACGCGGATGGGAGCCGGGCGCGGTGTCGGTGCGATTCTGGTATCGGCCGAGCTGGACGACGCTGGGTCGTGATGCGGGGACCGGTCCGCGGCGTACGGCGTTCCTGGTTTCTGCCGGTCCCGCCAGCCGAGATGGCACGGGGCCGGTCTGGGAGTTGTCGATCCTGCCGGAGGGACGGCAGTTCGAACTCGCGCTTGGGGAAGGGGGGTTGGGGCGGCGGATCAGTTCGCGCAGCGTGGCCTGCGTATTCGATGCAGGCCGGTGGAGCGAAGTGATCCTCAGTGTTTTTCGTGGGCGGGCCCGGTTGGTGTTCGACAGTGCCACCGTGTTGGAGATGGAAGTGGGTCGGTGGCCCGAATCGCCTTCGGCATGGGACGAGGGGATCTGTGTGGGGGCGCGACGGGACGGAACCGGCTCGATGCTCGGCACCCTCGACCAGATGGAGTGGAGGGCGACTCCCATGGGGCGCGTGGAAGGGTTGAAGACGGGACGTGTGTTGAGCGTGGAGGTCGGTGCCGGGGACGCGTCGCTCGACCTTTCCTGGCGCGTGCCGGGGGGGGCGAAGGTGGACCTTCAGCGGCGACGGGAAGGGGCTCAGGCGTGGACGAGCCTGGCGCAGGTGCAGGGCCGGGACACGTACCGCGATGCCGCCGTGCAGCCGGGGTTGGTGTATGACTACCGTTTGCTGACCAACGGTCTGGATGCGCGACTCACGGCGCGCGCCGGAATTCGAATCGCCCCGAACGACACGCCGGGAACCCTGGCGGTGGTGGTCGATGAAACGCTGGCGCGCGCGCTGGAGGGGGACGTGGTGCAGTTCGAGCGCGATCTGCGGGCGGAGGGATGGCAGGTGGTGCGGCGGACTGCACCCCGGCACAACGATCGGACCTGGTCCGCCAACACCAATGCCATCCGGGAATTGCGCTCCTGGATTCAGACGGAATGGCAGTCGCAGCCTGGGCGTTTGCGTGGCGTTTATCTCCTGGGCCACGTGGTGATTCCGTACGCGGGGATGACGGCTGAGGATCAACATACGGCACGGGGCGACAATCACTACGGAGCCTGGCCGGCGGACCACTATTATGCCGACATGGACGGCGTGTGGACCGATGAGGAGAGCCCGCCGACGTATTTGGGGGAGCCGACCTTCCGGGTTACGCGGAATGTGCCGCACGATGGCAAATGGGATACGCCCTGGGTGGCTCCCAATCCGGCCGGGGACACGCGGCTCGAACTCGCCTTTGGACGGGTCGATTTCGCCGGCATGCCTGTGCTGGGTCGGAGCCGGGATGCCGAGGTCAACCTGGTGCGACGGTATCTGGAGAAGGCGCGGCGCTACCGGAGCGGGGGCATGCCGAGTGAACCGCGAACCGTGGCAGGCGTCTATTTCGCCAACGTCGCGGCGCACGAGATCGCGCGCAGTGCGTTTCGCACCGCCACCCGCGTGTTTGGCAGCGGCGACGAGGCGATTGAGGAAGCGGATGTTTTCTCCCTGCCCCCGGGCCGGACTGCCACGTGGGGGTTTGTTTGCGGGCCGGGGCGTATCGACCTGCTGGGACGCGGTGACGGTCTGGACCCGGTAACCTCAGGGCGGTTGGCGGCGGGAGAGGATCAGCCTCGGGCGCCGTTCGTCATGCTGCTGGGATCCTGGTTCGGAGACTGGGCAGTGGGCGAAAACAACCTGCTTCGTGCCGTCCTGGCGTCGAAGGATCACGCCGTCGGAGTCTTCTGGACGCGCACGGCGGAGTGGCGTTTCGACGCCATGGCGCGGGGCGGTACGGTGGGGGATGCGCAGCGGGACACGGCCAACGAATCTGTGCGTGCGTTGGACCCCAACAACGGAACCACGCGCACCGTGTATCTCCTCGGCGATCCCACCTTGCGGCTGTTTCCCATGGCGCGTCCGCGCCGGGTGCGTGGGGAGCGCCGGGGCACGGGCGTGACGCTGACTTGGGACGCGCGTCGGGGGGATCGCGATGGCGGGGAAGGCTGGTTGGTGTACCGCTCCGATACCGGGCCGCGCGGGGCCTTCATGCGACGTACGGCCGAGCCGGTGGGGGACGGACGCTGGGAGGATCCGGCGGCGCCGGACGGCGCAACGTATTTGATCCGGCCGATGCGCGTGGAGCACACCGGCAGCGGGTCGTACACCAATGTCGGCGCCGGTGAATTCTGGCCGGGACCCGGGTGATCGGCCTCGAGGCACGGGCGCTGGAGAGGGCGGGGAGAGTCGGAATCGGACCCGTCCTGCCGAGGGTGAAAGTTGGTCCCTTCCCGGGTCCCCTCGTTCGGACATGCCTGCGGAACCCGGGAAGAAACGAAAGTACGATCGACGGGGAGGAAGACTTGGCCGGGCGGGAGACTGTCGTCATAATCGCGACTCATGCCCGATCTGCGCCCTTTCACCGCGCTGCTTTCCCTGCTGCTGCTGGGCTTTGGGTGCTCGCGCGGACCGGAGTCGTCGGCGGATGGAGCGGCGAACGCGCAGGCGGCGGGCGCCCCCGCCAAGACGTATGGGCTGGGCAAGGTTGAGTCGAGGCCCTTGGAACGTTATGTGGATGCGACCGGATCCCTCTTCGCCATCGACCAGACTCCCGTGAGTGTGAAGGTGCCGGGTCGGCTGGTGGGGATTCATGTGGATCTCGGCAGTCGGGTGAAGGCCGGAGAGTTGCTCGCATCGGTGGAGAGCGCGGATTACGACCTTCGGCTGCGGCAATCCGAGGCGGCGCTGGGCGAAGCGCGCGCGCGGGTTGGATTGCCGTTGGAAGGTGGAGACGACCGGTTTGAAGTGGAGCGATCGAGCAAGGTGGTGGAGGCCCGTGCCGTGATGGAGGAGGCCACCGCCAATCGGGACCGCATCCGGGTGCTGTCCGAGCAGGGGATTCTCTCGGCCTCGGAGTTGGAGACCGCGAGTTCGGCGCACAAGGTGGCGGTGAGTCGGTATCAGGAGGCTTTGGAGGAAGTGCGGACGCGGCTCGCGCAGTTGCAGCAGCGCCGGGCCGAGTACGAGATCGCGCGCAAGCAG
>JADLFD010000152.1 GCA_020845805.1 Verrucomicrobiales bacterium
CTCGTGTTGTTTGATCTGCCGTTGGATCCGGAGTTGATCGAACAACGCATTGGGCGGCTGGACCGCATTGGGCAGACCACGGAGATCCACATTCACGTGCCGTACGTGCGCGACAGCGCGCAGGAGGTGGTGTTCCGGTGGTACCACGAGGGTTGCGACGCATTTGCGAGGAACAGCGTGGCGGGGCGCGCGTTGCGCGAGCGGTTTGCCCGCGAGGTGCACGATCTCGCGCAGGACTTCCACGAGACGCACGACACGCGGCGCGCGGAGCTGGAGGCCCTGGTGCGCACCACGGCCGAGTCGCGGAGGCAATTGGAGCGGCAGCTCGAGCTGGGTCGCGATCGATTGCTGGAGTTGAACTCGCTGCACGGGCCGACCGCCACGACGCTGGTGGAGACCATCTCCACCGTGGAACGCGATCCTGGATTGGAGCGGTTCCTCCTGAACACCTGGGATCACCATGGGGTGCCGGTGGAGGAGTTGGGACCGAAGCGCTACCGGCTGGGCGGCGACGGGGTGTATGCCGGGGAGTTCCCGGGCGTGCCCCCCGAGGGCCTGATCGCGACGCTGGATCGTCGTGCGGCGTTGTCGCGTGAGGACATGACCTTCCTCAGCTGGGATCACCCGATGGTGACTGGCGCGTTGGACATGGTGCTGGGTTCGACGACGGGCACCGTGGCGTGTGTGGCCTGGCCGCGCGCGGGGGCACGCGGGTTGTGGTTGGAGACGATTCATGTGCTGGAACCGATGGCCCCGCCGAAGCTGCACGTCGACCGCTTCCTTCCGGCCACACCGATCCGCAGCGTGCTCGATATGCAGGGCGCCGTGGTGCCGGAGAAGCTGTCAGTGCAGTTGGAGCGCGCGACGCTGGTCGATCGTCCCCTGCACGCGATCCTGGAGATGCCGGGGATCGCCGATCTGCTGGCGGAGCTGTTGGAGGCCGCGCAGTCGGTGGCGGAGACACGATCGGCGGAGGTGCGCGCCGCGGCGCGGAAGGAGATGGACCGGGAGTTGGCGCACGAGCTCGAACGCCTGCGCGCGCTGGCGGCGGTGAACCCGAGCGTCAGTCCGGCGGAGATCGCGTTGCTCGAATCGCAGCGCTCGGCCTTGCGCGAGCGGATGGACAGCGCCCGGGTGCGACTGGACGGCGTGCGGGTGATCCTTCTGGGTCAGCCTTAATCCCTACTCGAGGTCGATGCGCCCCCAATCCTCGGGACGGCCTTGGATGCCGGAGCGCGGGGCCCAGGCGAGCCGGCTCTCGTTGATGTTCTCGCCGCGGGCGGCGTCCGGTTTGTCGCCGTCGTAGATCAGCACATTGAACCCCAGACGGCGCGCGCCACGGCGCGGGGCGCCGGATCCTGATCCGGACACGAGGTCCAGGGGGATGAGGGCGCGCACGACATAGCCCGTCGGGGTGCGCTGGGAGGCGATCTGGAGACCGGGCGCGGTTCGTTCGACCGGCCCCTGCCGGGCGTCGGCGTCGCGCGCGGCGCGGACGTGGCCCTGGGTGTCGAAGGGGAAGATACCGACTTTGAAGCACTCCGTCGTATCTTCGGCACCCGCCTGCGGATCGAGGCAGATCTCCACGGAATCGCTGCGCCAGTGGCCCTTGATGTCGTCGGGTTCGATGTTGGACACCACGGCTTCGTCCTGCACGCGGACCTCGACCGCGAGGTGCTCACCGTCGTGAGCGACGAGCACCTCGGCCGAACTGTCGGCGGCGTCGCGTGGCGTGCCCTGCCAGGTCTGCCGTTCGGTGATGGGGAGCAGGGCTGCCGATTTCAGGGTGGCGGTCCACGAGTCATCCAGAGCCAAGCGGCGCACGCGCGGGATGCGGCTTTGGGGCACGGGATGCAACTTGGCCCGGGCTTCGGCGGTGCGATCGCCGTCGCGGAAGCGCGCGATGATCTCGGTGTCGGTGGAGGCGTCGGCGGGAGGGATCACGGGCACGTGGAGGCGCGCCTGGGCGCCGGCACGCGGGGGACGGGACCAGGTGGGGCGTCGCGCGATCGTCCAGCCGGGCGGGAGTTCCCATTGCAGGCCAGAACGCCAGGACGACTCGAGCGCCGGATCGATCTCCAGTTCGACGACGTTGGGTTCTCCCCGGACGACGGGTAGGTCGGCGGGAAACTCGGCGGCCATCCATTCGAGGTGCTGGGTGGCGGCCCATTCACGAAACCAGGAGATGGCGCGGCGCGGCACGAAGCGGAGCGGCGTGGGAGCGGGGGGATCGACCAGGGGGAGCGGCACCGTGGCCTCCGGAGCGGGCAGGCCGACGAGGAGATCCTGGGCGGCGGAGACCGGCGGCACCGTGCTGCGGATCAGGCTGAAGACCTGGGGCCGACGCAGCCAGGGCGAGCGCGCGAAGTTACCGAAGGCCTGCGAGACATGGTGGCTGAGGGCCTCCCCGGCCACGTCGGCGGCCGAGACCCCCTGGGGCAGGAGATCGGTGGTGGCGATGGTGGTGGACCACGGACCGAGGGTCCCCGAGTAGAAGAGCTTCCGAGCCTGCCAGGGGTGGAGACCTTCCTGCTCGAGTTGGGCGGGTTCGAAGCGGGGATCCGCCGCCGCGGCGAAGGCCTCCGTGGCGAGGATGCCGGCGCCCTGGTGGTGACCATGCTGACCGGGCGTGGGGGTCGGGTTCATGGTGAGGATGACCTCCGGGCGCAAGGTGCGGATGAGGCGCACCAGGCGGGCGAGGCAGGCGGCGTGGTCCCACTTTTTGAACGTGGCGGCGCGGCTCTCGGTGTAGAAAAAATCCTTTTGATCCAGGAAGTAGGCGGAACGCACCCCGAGCACAGCGAGGCACCGGCGTAGTTCCCCTTCGCGCAGGAGGCCGAGGGCGTCGCCGGACTGGGTCCCCACCATGTTCCCGCCTCCTTCGCCGCGCGTGACGTAAACGTTGGCGACCGCATTGGAGTGGCCGAGGGCGTAACGCGCGAGCGTGGCCGCCACCCCGGTTTCGTCATCGGGATGCGCAAACACGCCGAGCACGTCGGTTTTCAGCAGATCAGCGGCGCGCGCGGGAAGCGCGATGAGCCAGGGGCTCAGGACCAGGCTGAGAAGCACGCCGGTGCGGCGCAGGAGGGAACGATGGCGTTGGGTGCGGGGCATGGGCGTGGAGCGGGGTGGGACCATGGAAGCCGGTCGCCGGCGCGGAGTTCAAGGCTCATGACCGGCTGAATCCGGCGTCGGCAGGGGTACGCCTGAGTTGGCGGAACAGGACTTGCGGAACGATGGGATTCGGTCATATCGGGAGGCGCACCGAGGGGAGGCTTCGGACGAGGGAGGATTTGCATGAGTGAAGATCTGGCAGTGTTCCGTGGGGCCGGAGTGCTGGTGGCCGATGGATCGTGGGCGACGGCATTGGAGCGCCAGGGGATGGGCCCCCGGGTGCTGCCGGTGGCTTGGAATGTCTGGCATCCGGACCGCGTGGCGGCGGTGGTGCGATCGATGGTCGAGGCGGGGAGCCAGGTGATCGTGGCCAATACCGAGCATGCCAACCGCGCGCGCGCCGCGGGATCAGTCACGACCGCGGAGTTGAAGGAGTGGAACCAGTTGGGGGTACGCATCGCGCGGGAGGCGGCCGAGGGTCGAGCCCGCGTTTTTGGCGGCATCGGCCCCACGGGCAAGTCCCTTATGGCGCGGGAGACCACCGTGCCCTGGTTGCGCGAGACGTATCGCGCGCAGATCGAGGCTCTGGTCGAGGCGCAGGTAGACGCGGTGATCATCGAGCGGATGTCGGATCTCTCGGAGGCGCGGTTGGCGGTGGAGGAGGCCAAGCGTTTTTCCGTTCCGGTGGTGGCCACCATGCTTTTCGAAGCGGGTCGATCACGGGACCAGACGGTGTACGGCACCACGGTGGAACTGGCCGCTGTGGGGCTGGCGGAATCCGGGGCCGACGCCGTCGGGCTGAGCGGAGGCTGGGAGTTGTCGCAGATCGCGCCGCTGGTGAAGCGCATGCGCGAGGTGGCGGATCTCCCGGTCTGGGTGCGGGCGCTTCCGGATCCGGAGCCGATTCCATCGGACAACCCCGAGACGGCGCCGCGGCGCTCGCCCCAGGAGCAGTTCGGCCGCGCGGTGGAGGCGCTGGTGGACGCCGGCGTGCGGTTTCTGGCGGGCGGCGGCGGGGCCGGGCCGGAGTTCCTGGGTGGGGTGGTCGCCGCGCTGGAGAAGTTGCCCGGAGCGAGGGCGGTTACTGCACCGGCCAAGGTTCCGCTCGTCGAGGCCTGATCCGCGCAGCAAGGGGCAATCCCAGGCCGTGCCGGGAGGACGCCCCGGGGGCTCTTGATCGCTTCCTTCGTTTGGTCCCGTTTCCTCCGTGCATCCGGGAGGGAAACCCGGTCTTATGCCGCGGTTTCGCCGTATGGGTGCACTCCTTTTGATGGCCGCGGTGTGGGGCGGTGGTCGTGTGGCGCGACCCGGGTCGTGGCTGCTTCTACTCTGGGCCGGTTGGGCGGTCATCCCCTGCGGGGCTGCGCCACGACCGCCTTGGACCACGGGAAACGTGGTGGGCTCGCCCAATCCGCCGGCGCCCTACCGCACGGAGGCGATTTATCCCGGCCGTCGTTTTCCCGGCGCCGTGGATCTGGCGCTCATGCCGGGGGGCGAACGGTGGGTGGCCGCGGACAATGGCGGGAAGATGTGGTCCTTTCGGGTGGACGACCGCGCGGCTTCGCGGAAGAGCGATGATTTCTTCGACATGCGCGAATCGGTGCGCGGATCGGACAATCTGCTCGGGTTCGCCTTTCATCCCGGGTTCCGCACCAACCGATACGTGTACATCAATATCAACGAGCCGGGGAACCGTCCCCGTGGCTCGAAGGTTTCGCGATTCCGGGTCACGGCGACCGAGCCGCCCGTGGTGGATCCGACCACGGAAACCGTGATCATCGACTGGGCGAGTGGCGGCCACAATGGTTGCACCGTGGCCTTCGGTCCGGACGGCACGATGTTCATTTCCACCGGGGA
>JADLFD010000153.1 GCA_020845805.1 Verrucomicrobiales bacterium
CGCCACCTCCACGTCCCCTTGCACCGGCGCCGCCACCGCCGCGTCGCGGCGTCAGTTCCTCAACCGCTTCGGCATGGGCCTCGGCGGTCTGGCGCTGGCACATCTCCTACGCCCGGGCACCGCCCTGGGTGCCAGCCCCACCGCCGCCGCTGCGACCGCGAGCGCGCGTGATCTCGGAATCCTGGGCGGCCAACTGCATCACGCGGCCAAGGCGAAGCGCGTGATCTACCTGTTCATGGCCGGCGGGCCGTCGCAGCTCGAGACGTTCGACTACAAGCCGCTCCTGAACGAACGCAACGGTGAGGAACTCCCCGCCTCCGTGCGCATGGGCCAACGCCTGACCGGGATGTCAGGCAACCAGGCCACGCTTCCCATGGCGGGATCGCAGTTCAAGTTCGCGCAGCACGGCCAGTCGGGCGCCTGGCTCAGCGAACTCCTGCCGCACACCGCCAAGGTGGCCGACGACTTGTGCATCATCCGCTCGATGTACACCGAGGCCATCAATCACGATCCCGCGATCACCTTCCTGCAGACCGGATCGCAGATCTCGGGACGACCCAGCATGGGCGCCTGGGTTCACTACGGACTGGGCAGCGACAATGAGAACCTGCCGGCGTTCGTGGTGCTCATCACGCGCGGCAAGGTGGACCAGCCCCTGTATTCGCGCCTGTGGGGCAACGGATTCCTCCCATCCAAGCATCAGGGCGTCCAGTTCCGCGCCGGCAAGGAGCCCGTGCTCTATCTCAACAACCCGCCCGGCATCACGGGCGACAGCCGCCGGCGCATGCTCGACCGCTTGAAGGAACTGCACGAACACGCGCTCGAAGCCTCGGGGGACACGGAGATCGAGTCACGCATCGCGCAGTACGAGATGGCCTACCGCATGCAAAGCAGCGTGCCGGAGGCGACGGACCTCTCTCAGGAACCAGACAGCACCTACGAACTCTACGGACCGGACGCGCGGAAGCCGGGCACGTTCGCGGCCAATTGCATCCTCGCCCGCCGCCTGGCGGAGCGCGGTGTGAAGTTCATCCAGCTCTACCATCAAGGTTGGGACCAGCACGGCGGACTGCCCAATGGCATCAAGACCCAGTGCCGCGAGACGGACCAACCCAGCTACGCGCTCCTGACGGAGTTGAAACAACGCGGCCTGCTGGACGACACGCTGGTGGTGTGGGGCGGAGAGTTCGGGCGCACCAACTATTCCCAGGGCAAACTCACCGCCACCGACTACGGACGCGACCATCATCCGCGCTGTTTCTCGGTCTGGATGGCGGGGGGCGGAGTGAAAGCCGGCACGGTGCATGGGGCCACCGACGAATTCGGCTACAACGTGGCCGAGAACGGCGTTCACGTGCATGACCTGCACGCGACCATGATGCACCTGCTGGGGGTGGATCACGAACGGCTCACGTACTTCTTCCAGGGCCGCCGCTTCCGGCTCACCGACGTTCACGGCAAGGTGGTGAAACCCGTGCTGGCCTAACCGGCACGCTTCACTCCCCCACCCCTCAAACCACTCCCCGCCGCACCGCGACACGACACGCCATGGGACTCGAGCAATTCAATCTGCAGGGGAAGACCGCCTGGATCACCGGCGGCACCAAGGGGCTCGGCCTGCAAATGGCCGGCGCGCGGGCCGGCGCGGGGGCCGCCATCGCCGTCAACAGCCGCACCGCGGCCGACGCGCAGTCCACCGCGCGCACGCTCGCGGAACGATACGGCGTTCCGACGTATGGGGCAGCCGCGGACGTCACCCTGGAACGGGAGGTCGCGACCTTTGCGCGCCAGGCGAGCTCCGCGCTGGGCCCCATCGACATCCTGATCAACAATGCGGGGATCAACATCCGCAAGCCGACGGTGGACCAGACACTCGACGATTGGCACGCGGTGGTGGAGACCAACCTGACCGGGCCATTTCTGTGCACCAGGGAGGTCCTCCCCGCCATGACGCAACGCCGCTGGGGCCGTGTCATCCATGTGGCCTCGATGATCGGGCTGGTCGGGCTCGCCTCGCGTCCCTCCTACTCCGCGACCAAGGCGGCCTTGATCAACCTGGCGCGCACCCAGGCGCTGGAGGTGGCAGCCTCCGGCGTCACGGTCAACGCCCTTTGCCCGGGGCCGTTTGCCACGGAGATGAACAAGCCGCTGCTGGAGGATCCCAGGAAATACGCGGAGTTCGTGTCGCGCATTCCGTTGGGACGCTGGGGGGAACTCCCCGAGATCGAAGGTGCGATCGTGTTCCTGGCGTCCGCAGCTTCCAGCTTCATGACCGGAACGACGCTGGTTCTGGACGGCGGTTGGACCGCGCAATAAAGCAAGAAGCGCGTGCTCAACACGCCGATCGGTTCAAGCGCCGTCTGACGACGGCGGCTACGTCGACGTTGGCGGAGGCCTGCCCGCGTTCCGCTCGGTGCTCCACTGGGCCGCGTCAGCTTCCCGCTCCCTGCCCCAGTTTTCCTACCGAGCTTCTTTCCCTGGACCCTGCCCGTTCGAGCGCCGTCTGACGACGGCAGCTACTGCAGCGCGGCGAGTTCAGACCGCAACAGGTCGGCCAGGGGCTTCATCGTCTCACGGTCGAAGGCGAAGCGGCAGCCGGCAGCGGAAAACAGCTCGGGCAACGGTCTCGACCCGCCCAGGGCGAGGCCCTTCTTGTAGTCGGCCAGCGCACGCGCGCGGTCCCGCTTGGAGTTCTGCCAGATTTGCAGCGCACCGATCTGCGCGATGCCGTATTCCACGTAGTAGAACGGGTAGAGGAAGACGTGCAGCTGCCGGTGCCAAGAATGCGCACGCGCCTCCTCCCAGCCGGACCAATCGACATCGCCGCCAAACCGGTCCATGAGCGCGTTCCAGGCCGCCGCGCGTTCGGCGTGCGTATGTTCCGGATGCGTGTAGATCCAGTGCTGGAAGGCGTCGACGGTGGCGATCCAGGGAAACGTCTCGACGATCCCCTCGAGATGATCGCGGCGCGCGCGGCGCAACTCGTCGGGTGCGTAAAAGGCGTCCAAGAACTCGGACCCGAGGAGTTCCATGCTCATGGAGGCCACTTCGCAAAACTCGATGGGGGCCTCGCGATAGGCGAAGAGATCCTCCTCCCGCGTGGCCAGCGTGTGGAAGGCGTGCCCGGCCTCGTGCAGGATCGTTTCGACATCCCGCTGCTGCCCGACCGCGTTCATGAAGATGAACGGGAGACGCGCCTCGGGCAGGGAACTCTGGTAGCCCCCGGGCGCTTTGCCTTTGCGATTGGCCAGGTCCAGGAGGTGGCGGTCGTGCATCAACCGGAACTGCCCGGCCAGGGCCTCGTCCATGCGCTCAAACACCTTCTGCGTCCCGGAAACGAGGCGATCGACCTGCTCGAAGGGACGCAAAGGCGGCCGATTGGCGGGATCGACCGCGAGATCCCAGGGGCGCAGCGCGGGCAACTGCAGTTCCCTCTTGCGTGCCGACTGCAGCTCACGCAGCACCGGCACGATCTCGGCTGCAATCGCGTCATGGAAGGCCTCGCACTGGGCGGGACCATAGTCGAACCGTCCGCGGGCTTTGAACGCGTAGTCCCGATAATTGACGAACCCTGCCTGGCGCGCGATGCGGTGACGCAGTTTGAGCAACTCATCGAACTGCGTGTCGAAGGTGTCCTTTTCCTGGAGTCGTCGTCGCGCCACGGATTCCCACGCCTCCTGGCGCAGACCGCGGTCGATCTCCTCCTGGTAGCGACCCATTTGGACGAGGGTCTTTTCCTCGCCGCGGAACTGCACCGTCAGTGAACCGGTGAGTTTCTGGTACTGCTGACCAACGCGTGCTTCCTCGGTTTCGAGCGGGACGTTCTCGTCGCGGTACAACTCCACGTGGACCCGCGTATGGCGGTCGAGCATCTCGTAGCGCTGCGTCGACAGCGCGGGGCGCGCGGGATGCACCAGGTAGAGCTGTTCCAGCTTGAACTGACGGGGTTTGACCTGCGGTTCCACGTGCTCGACGAACTGCAGGTAGGCCTTCTCCGCCTCGGCATCGTCGGTGTGGCAGGTCATCGCGATGTACCGGCGTGAGCCTTCCTCGCTCATCCCGGCGCTCAACTCACCCCAGGCGAGCAGCCAGGCTTCGAGTTCGGCAGGCGTGGTGGCCCGCGCGAGGTCCGCTTCCAGCCGGTCAAACAACGGCCCGACCGCGGACCAG